>JAUXIH010000006.1 GCA_030621105.1 Dehalococcoidia bacterium
CCAGAGTCCCGAGGTGCGTCGCGAGAGAGCCAAATTTCGCCGGGGCGAGATAACAACATCACAGTACCAGTCCTTCATCAGGGACAACATCTCCTCACTTATACAGCAGCAGGAGGAACTGGGATTAGACGTGCTGGTTCACGGAGAATTTGAACGGACAGACATGGTGGAGTTCTTCGCCGAGAAACTGGAGGGCATTGCCACCACCAAGAACGGCTGGATACTGTCCTATGGAACCAGGGGATACCGCCCTCCCATCATATATGGAGATATTTCCCGCCCCCAGCCCATGTCTCTTGATGAGATTGTCTTTGCTCAAAGCCTGACACCAAAGCCAGTAAAAGGCATGCTGACCGGACCCATCACCATGATAGCCTGGAGCTTCGTCAGGGAGGACATTTCTACATCACAGGTAGCATGCCAGATATCCTTATGTCTCAAAGATGAAATATCTGACTATGAGAGAAACGGCATCCGCATCGTGCAAATCGATGAGCCAGCATTCAGAGAGAAGGCCCCCATAAAGAAAAGAAACTGGAAAAATTACTTTGACTGGGCCGTGAAATCCTTCCGGTTGTGTTCCTCTCAAGTTAAACCGGAGACACAGATACAAACCCACATGTGCTATTCCGAGTTTGGTGAAATCATCGAGCAAATCGCACGGATGGACTTCGATGTGATCACCATTGAGGCTTCCCGCAGTAAGGGGGATATCCTGGAATACTTTGAGAAGGTTAATTTCGACCGGCAAATAGGCCTGGGGGTATGGGACATTCATTCTCCGGCTATCCCCAGTGTGGCCAGTATGAAAGAGGTGACAAGCAGGGCATTGCAGGTCTTGCCCCGAGAGAACATGTGGATTAATCCTGATTGTGGCTTGAAAACAAGGAAATGGCAAGAGGTGCTGCCCTCGCTGAGAAACATGGTAACCCTGGCGCAAGAGCTGAGGAAAGAAGCACAGGGTTAAGAAGCAGGCCAAGGCAAGAAAATTCCCTACATTACCTTGTATTTCGGGCCGTCCCCACCCTCAGGAAGCTGCCAGCCGATGTTCTGAAATGGGCACTTCACCCGGCATGTCTGGCAATGCAGACAATTCGATGGGCTGAGTACAATCCCTCCCTCATCCCAGCGATATACCTGCCCCGGGCAGAATGCCTCACACGGAGCCGCTCTATGCTTGGCCACGCAGGAAATACACGATGCACGATTCAGTATCGTGATATGGGAAGGTTCGTCCTCCCGGTGAGTTGTGCCGGATAGGCTCACGTCGGTGAGTTTATCAATGCCACCACAATATTTTCTTGCCAGTTTAGCAGTGGAGGTATGCTGAAAGTCAGGCTTGAGCTTCATACGGCCACGAACCATGCCATGGAAAAAGGAGTTCAGTGTGCCCAGATACATGGCAAACCTCCTCGCCCGGGCAAAAAGCTGTCGATAGTTTCTGGCTCCATACAGGTCATGGCCCACAGAGCTGTGCTGTAGCAAATCGGTATACTTACCCAAGGATTGTGCCGAGAAATCTCCTTTCTCCAGGGCACCTGCGATGGTTTCAGCAGCAAGCATCCCCGATTTGATCGCATAGTGCAACCCCTTGAGCTTCCTGGTGCTCAGCAACCCTGCGGCGTCACCAACAATGATAGCCCCATTAGCTACAAGCTCGGGAATGGAATAATAACCTCCCTCAGGAATGGTCTTGGCTCCGTAGGATATAACCTTGCCCTCATTGAGAATGCCGGCGACAAAGGGGTGAGACTTCAATAACTGAAGCTCCTGATGTGGATCCAGGTCACAATACTTCCAATCCAGCGCCAGATTTATGGTCACCGCCACATCATTATCTCCCATACTGTAGAATGTGCCGCCACCAAAGATATCAGGGGTAAAGAACTTGTTGGGAAAGCCCATGGTATCTACAACATGACCATGGCCGAACTTGCTATCCTGGGGCAAGCGAATTACTTCCTTGACCCCCAGAGATTGAATCTGGGGATTTCGATTCTTTCCCAGATTCAGCTTATCCCCCAGTTGTTCTGACAATAACCCCAGCGAGCCATCACCAAGAACAGTTACACGGGCCTTCAACATCTCCCCGGGAACATAATTTGACTGCGGCTGGCCCTTCTCATCCAGCCCCTTATCTCCCAACTTTACGCCGGTCACCACTCCGTCCTCCATCACGACCTCCCGAGCCACAAAACCATTGTAAATCTCCACTCCCAGGGAACGGGCAATTTGTGCCAGCCAGTTAACCATCTCACTGACAGAGATGAGATAATCGCCATGATGCTTCAAATACGATGGGACAATAAAATGAGGAACTTTAATGGCAAGTTTATTCCCCAGCAGGAAAACCACCTCGTCTTTTACCACCTTGTTTTTCACCATGCCTGCGATAAACTTGCTCTTATCTTCCTGCCAGCCAGGGACTAATTCCTCCAGGACATCAGCCTCAAACACTGCTCCCGACAAGTTATGCTGGCCAATCTTGTCGGCCTTCTCAATAACAACAACCGAATCATTCCTGCCCTTGGCCTTAAGCAACTGCTTGAGCCTTATAGCACCAGCAAGGCTTGCTGGGCCCGCTCCAACAAAAAGCACATCCATTTTGTTAAGGTCAGAAGCGTTATTATGAGACATTACTAACTTGCCCTCCTTGCCGATCCAATATACTTATGAGTTGAGGAATTATCTCCTCCGCATTTCCCACCACGCCAAAGTCAGCCACTTTGAATATTGAGGCATTGGAGTCATTGTTTATCGCCAAGAGAAGCCTGGAATTCTGACAACCAGTGACATGTTGCACCGCCCCGGATATACCCACAGCGACATACAAATCAGGTTTAACTGTCTGGCCAGTCTGTCCTACCTGATGGCTGCGGTCGGTAAATCCCGACTCCACTGCCACCCTGGAGCCACATATCACCACATCCTTCTCCAATAATCTTCCCAGGCTATTGGCCAGTGCTGACAGGTGTTTATCGAAGTTCGCCTTGGTCCTCAAGCCTCTACCACCACTGACAATCACCTCAGCCGAGCTGAGGTCAAAGGTATGTTCGCTGATCTCCGAGGAAACTATTGTCACTCCCAGGCCAGATGCATCAAGATCAACTGGGCAGGCAATAACCTCGCCCTCACGACGGTCATCACGCTCCAGAGCCACCATGACCCCTGGCCTCACCGTGGACATCTGCACCTGGGAATTCGTCGAAACTATACTGGCCATGACATTTCCCCCCAGCGCAGGCCGGGTTTGTCGCAACACGCCAACATGCTCCTGCTTCCCCTTCTCGAAGTCAACAATCCTCAACTCGGTACAATCAGCCGTCAACCCCGACTTCGCCTGATAGGCCACCCTGGGAGCCAGTTCCCGTCCCAGCGGCGTGGCACTGAACAACATCATCTGGGAATTGTACTTATCGATAGCCTGAACGATAGCCTTGCAATATGGTAGTGGGCGAAACTGCTCCAGCAGTTCGTGTTCCACCAGGTAAACTCTATCTGCCCCATAGGCTATAAGGTCACGACTCAAGTGTTTTACATCCTTACCCACGAGGACAGCGCCAACCTTCTCCCCAAGTTCTCCCGCCAGCTCAGTAGCCTTGCCCAAAAGCTCAAAGGATGCCGGGTTTATCTCTCCTCCCTCCTGCTCGGCATAGATCCATATCTCACCGCTATAATCACCCTTTTTGCCCTCGGGAAGTCGGTAGTTCTCCTTCTCCTGCCCGGCAGTCACCACAGGTTTGTGGTGGTATGCCTCATCAACCATACGCACCAAATTCTCCAGATCCTTCTCGAATACACAGTTCTTCTTGCTAAAATCCTTGGGAGAGAACATCTTCACCACGTTGGTCCGGGAACCTTTCAATCCAATGAGATCAGGGTCAGCACCAACATCATCGGCAGACCATTGGTGTATTTCCTGAGAATTAGCCCCCCTGGTACCAGCGAAAGAAGCGTTGGGCGCCTCAGTATGCTCAGTGACAGTAACCAGGCAGGGATAAGAATCTGGCATTACGGTCTCACCTCCCCTGCGAGTTATCCTCTTAACCTCGAGTTTTCCACCATCAAAGCTAAAAGATGAGGCATAAGCAATATGCACCATGCCCAACTCCTCAGCTACCTGGGGAGGACATTGTGCTGTATCACCATCGATTGACTGCATGCCACAGACCACCACATAATTCCGGTCTCCGCCAAAGATATCCCGCTCCACCTTCCGTATTGTCTGAGCCAGCGAGTAAGATGTGGCAGCGGTATCAGCGCCGGCAAACTTGCGATCTGTAAGCAACACCGCCTCATCAACCCCCAGTGCCAGGGAGTACCTCAGCACCTCCTCCGCCATAGGTGGCCCCATGGACAGGCTGACTACCTTGCCCGGGCATTGCTTCCGCATGTTCAGGGTAAATGCCAGTGCCTGCTTATCCAGTTCATTACAGGTGTTATCCAGCAAAGCGCGCTTCAGTGTGCCTTTCTCCCAATCCCACGCCTCATTGGGAATGTTCTTTATATCAGGCACCTGCTTGATTAACACGATATAGTTCACGATAGTTCATGCCTCCTTAAATGATCCCTTGTCAATGCTGGAGCTTGCACACAAGGTGACGAAACTAATGTTTCCATCACAATCCTGCACGACATATCTCGCCACGATACCCCCTTGCTGGGGGAAAAAGGTAATTTTACCCTAAACCTATCCGCCTGTTCAACATCCTGCCTCCTGAACTGAACAAATAACACTGCAGATAGAACATCAACACACAAAATTGTATTTACTTGACGATTGACATGCGGCGATATACACTACCTACTTCGTATGAAACAAGTTGGCATCCTGTATCATCCCAGGATATCCCCGGCCAGAGACCTGGCCCGCAAGCTGGAAGACTTCCTCTCAGCACAGAGCATATCCTCCTGGCAATGCTCCGCCTGGGACGAGGATAAAGCAAAATCCCTGATACCAGGGTCTGACCTGGTATTGAGCATCGGTGGTGACGGCACCATACTGCACAGTGCCCGTATCTCCGCCCTATCCGAGGTGCCCATACTGGGCATAAACCTCGGTGGACTGGGGTTTATCACCGAGCTGGACCCCCAGAACATCGAGGCCAACCTGAGCCGGGTGATCGCAGGAGAGGGATGGATCGAGAAAAGAGCCATGCTCAGGGCCGAGACAGAAGGGAACAGCTTCCTTGCGCTGAACGACGTGGTCTTGCGAACCGGCACGGTGAGGCTGGTAAACATCGAGATAAAGATTGATGGCGAAGCACTTCCCAACTACCGGGCGGATGGCATCATAATTGCAACAGCCACGGGAAGTACGGGATATGCCATGGCCGCAGGAGGACCAATCCTGCACCCACAGTCCCGGGAAATCATCCTGCAGCCTATATCCTGCCACATAGGATTCCAGCGAGCACTGGTGCTACTGCCACAAAGCACCATCGAATGCCAGATGACAGGAAGAGGCACAGCCACTCTCAATATCGATGGGCAAATAGACATACCTCTGCGCAGCGAGCAACCCATCAAGGTGACCCTGAGTAACAATATCGCACGCTTCCTGAGAATCCACCCTCCAGGACACTTCTACAACCTGTTATGGAAAAAATTGATAAATCAAAAATAACTGATGCCGAAGCACTGCATCAATTGATCAATCATCGCTTCACCAACAGGGATGACGTGCTGCCCCGTGCCCTGAGTGAGATATGCGAGGATATCAGAGACTTCTGCGTGTATCGCAAGGAAAACCAGGTTATTGCCTGTGCCGCCTTACACGTTGTGTGGACTGATATCGCCGAGCTTCGCTCCGTGGTTGTTGCTGAAGGAAACCGCCACCAGGGAATAGGCAGTGCACTGGTACAGTCATGTATAGATGAAGGCAGAAGGTTGGGCATCGCCAGTGTCTTCTGTCTGACTCACAAGCCTGAGTTCTTCCACAAGATGGGCTTCAGTATCACCGACAAGGCAAACCTCCCCCAAAAGGTGTGGACAGATTGCTTCCACTGCCCCAGGTATCCTGAATGTGATGCGGTAGCCCTCATTCGTCATATATAGGGAAAAGGCTATGTCGAATATCGAGAGGATGATATCCCGGGAGGAAACATACCGCGGGCGCGCCATAAATCTACATGTGGACACGGTGGATAAACCGGATGGAGAGAGAACTACCAGGGAGGTTGTAGAACACAGCCCCTGCGTTGTCGTCGTGCCTCTGGATGAACACGACAACGTTTTGCTGGTCAGGCAATTCCGCTATCCCATAGGGCAGCCACTCCTGGAGTTACCAGCGGGCGGCATCGATGACGGAGAGCAGCCCGAGGATGCCGTGAGACGGGAATTACAGGAGGAAATCGGCTACCTGCCCCAGAAGATAGAGAGAATGGGCGGATTTTATTCCGTGCCCGGCTATGGCACGGAATACCTGCATTGCTACCTTGCTCGTGACCTCGTTCCCCACCAGCTTATCGCCGAGGACACTGCCGGAATCGAAGTCATCACTGTTCCCTTAAGGCAAATATCTAAACTCATCGCCTCCGGCGAGATCTGTGACGCCAAGAGCATCGCTGCCCTATCACTGCTCAGACTACAACAAGAGGAGAAATAAAATTGTTTCCTGCCCAAGATTCCCGCTTCCCTCAAGCAAGCCTTGCCCTCTTGAAAACCTTCATGATACATTACGGCATTCGATAATTCCCCTTCAATGGAGAAAATACTACCCAAGGAGAAAATAGATGAATAGATTGTGGGGAAAGCTAGCCATAATCATTGCCCTGGCCCTCGTGGTGATTCCCGCAACAGGGATATCCTGCAATACCCCCACTGCCTCCATCAGCGAAGCCACCATGGCCCCCGATGTGAATGCCGAGAAGCAGCCGGTTAATCCTACCGATGTCTTCGCCGCAGACACGCCGGAGATATTCTGCTCCTTTAAACTGTCCAACGCTCCCAGTGATACTCACCTGAACGCGGAGTGGATCTACATACAAGGCGAGAATGCAACTCTGGCCAACACTGTCATCGCTACCTGGAAAACAACCACAGAAGGCACCAGGTATATAGAAATTTCCCTATCTCCTCCAGGAGGCTGGTCTGGCTGGTACACAGGAGAATATCAGGTTGTGCTCTACATCGACGACGAGGAACAAACCAGCGTGCCCTTCACGGTAGAGTAAATAAAGCGGAAAGGTCTCTTCGCCAGGTAATCTATTCCCTCTAAATATAGGGAACCTACTTGAGCCGTGCAATGACAGCATCAGCTACCTGGCTGGTGCCCACGGCAGAGCTATCTCTGGGATCAGGCTTCAGGTCATAGGTGACATTCTTGCCCTCGGCAATTACCTCAGCTATGGCATTCTCCATGTTATCCGCGCTGTCCGTCTCTCCGAGGTGACGCAGCATCATTACTGCGGAAAGCATCAGTGCCATGGGATTGACCTTATTCTGTCCCGCGTACTTCGGTGCACTACCATGAGTGGCCTCAAAGGTAGCAATATCATCCCCGATATTGGCTCCCGGAGCCACTCCTAACCCACCAGTCAATCCAGCACACAGGTCGGAGATAAAGTCACCGTAGAAATTGGGCAACACCAGTACATCAAATTGTCCTGGCCGTCGCACCAGCTGCATGCACGCAGCGTCCAGCACAACATCGTTAAACTCAATATCGGAGTAATCCCGAGCAACCTCCCGGGCCACATCGAGGAACAAGCCATCAGAGAACTTCAATATATTGGCCTTGTGCACCGCAGTCACCTTTTTCCTGCCATGGCTGCGAGCATAATCGAAAGCAAATCTCACAATTCTCTCGCTGGCCTGTTGAGAAATAACCTTCAGGCTGATAGCAGAATCCGGCTTTATCCTGGTGCCCGTGGTACGCTGCACCAATCCCATAAGGCTGGCCGCTTCAGGACTATCCTTGGCAAACTCGATGCCGGCATACAAATCCTCGGTATTCTCCCGGACAACGACGATATCCACGTCTCCATAGGGAGTATTTATGCCGGGGTAGGTCTTATAGGGGCGAAGGCAGACATACAAATCCATCTGCTGTCTTAAGGCAACATTAACGCTGCGGAAACCACTGCCGATGGGCGTGGTCACGGGCGCCTTGAGAGCCACCTTGTTCTTCCTGATAGAAGCCACCGCTGCCGGTGGTAGCGGTGTACCAAATAACTCCTGCGCTTGCTGGCCAATGATGGCAACCTCCCAGCGAATATCCACGCCCGTGGCATCCAGCACCCGCCTGGTGGCCTCTGCCAGCTCGGGGCCAACTCCATCGCCGGGAATCAAGGTAACATCATGCTTCAACGACAAACTCCTTGTACTTTTGTATATAGGGAATCAGTCCACCTTCCTGAAATATAGCATGCATCAGCGGTGGCAGCTTACTGCAGGGCAAATCATCGCCTCTCGTCAGGTTATGCACCACTCCTCCTGCCAGGTCTAAATTCAGGGCATCACCGTCCTCTATCTTACCAGTATCACATAACACCACAGGTATGCCCTGGTTTATGGCATTCCTGAAGAAGATGCGAGCTACCGATTGAGCCAGTATAACCCCAATGCCTGACATCTTGAGTACCAGTGGAGCATGCTCCCTGCTGGAGCCCAGGCCAAAGTTCTTACCAGCAACAAGGAAGTCGCCAGGCATAACTCTGGCAGTGAAATCAGGCAGGGCATCCTCCAGCGCATGTTTGGCCAATTCCGGCAGGTTGCTCCTCAGGTGGGCAAATCTCCCCGGAATAATCAGGTCCGTGGAGATAGCATCACCCAGCTTGATTGCCTTACCCTTAAGCTCTACTGACATTATGTCATCTCCCTGGGATCAGTTAACTCGCCGGTTATCGCGGAAGAGGCTGCCGTGGCCGGACTTGCCAGGAATATCAATCCCTCGGGATTCCCCATCCTGCCCTTGAAATTACGGTTGGCAGTGGACAGGCAGGCCTCACCATCCCCCAACACCCCCTGGTGCAAACCCAGGCAGGCGGCACAGCCCGGCGGCAATATCAAGGCTCCTGCCCCTAACAATGTCTGGATATAGCCCATGTCCATCGCCTGTGCCAGCACCTCTCGTGAGGCTGGCGCTACAAGCAACCTGGTATCAGCATACACCTGTCTGCCCTTTAAGATATCGCTGGCTACAGCCAAGTCTTCCAATCGCCCGTTGGTACACGTGCCCAGGAAAACCTGCTGCACCTTAATTCCACGAGCCGCAGTAACAGGATAGACATTATCCACAGTATGGGGAAAGGCCACCATAGGCTCAAGCTGTCCCAGGTTCACCGATATAACGCGCTCATAGTGAGCATCAGGATCGGGAGATATCTGCTGGTATTTCTCTCCCCGCCCCCGAGAGACAAGAAACTCTCTAGTAACCTCATCACTGGGAAACAATCCCACTTTGGCTCCCGCCTCCACCGCCATATTAGCTATGGTCAGCCGCTGCGACATGGTGACATTGGCCAGTCCACTTCCAGTAAACTCCAGTGCTTTATAGGTGGCCCCATCGGCACCAAGCTTCCCTATTAAATACAATACCAGGTCTTTGGCGCTTACCCCTCGAGGAAAATCACCCTCGAGGTTGACGAGAAATGCTTCAGGAACACGAAACCAGGTTTTTCCTAATGCCAGCGCCACGGCAATATCACTGGAGCCCATGCCGGTGGCAAAGGCCCCCAGGGCCCCCGCAGTAACGGTATGGGAATCAGAGCCAACGATAATGTCACCCGGGCTGGCAAAATTCTCGGCGACCAGCTGGTGACAGACACCATCGCCGACACGATAGGCCACACTGCCGGTCTCCTGGGCAAACTGGCGCAACAACACATGGTCGTTAGATAACTGCCGGTTAGGGCTGGGGGCAGCATGGTCAAAGAACAGCACCGCCCTGTCGGGCTTGGCCACAGAGGTGAAGCCGCTTTCGCGAAACTGCCGTACTACCAGCGGCCCGGTGGTATCCTGCAAGAACACCAGGTCCAGGTCAGCAACAACAACATCTCCAGGTGCAGCCGCCCCTGCCTTAGCTCCCAGAATCTTCTCAGTAAGAGTCTTGCCCATTAGGCCTATAACGGGATATTGCCATGTTTCTTTGCCGGATTGGTAACATCCTTGGTCTCCAGCATCTCCAGGGCCTTGATTATCTTAATCCTGGTATCCCGGGGATCAATGACATCATCAATGGCACCCCTCATCGCAGCGGTGTAGGGATTAGCAAACTTTTCACGGAATTCCTGTATCAGCTTGGCACGGGTTTCTGCCGGGTTGTCAGATGCTTTCAACTCGCGGCGGTAAAGCACATCGACCGCTCCCTCAGGTCCCATCACTGCAATCTCAGCGGTGGGCCAGGCATAGCAAATGTCGCCACGCAGATGCTTGCTGCTCATAGCGATATAGGCACCACCATAAGCCTTGCGCGTGACCACGCTGACCTTGGGCACCGTAGCCTCAGCATAAGCAAACAACAGCTTGGCTCCATGCCTGATAATGCCCCGATACTCCATATCAGTACCTGGCATATAACCTGGTACATCAACAAAGGTAACCAGGGGAATGTTAAACGCATCACAGAAACGCACAAAGCGTGCTGCCTTGTCAGAAGCATCAATATCGAGAACACCTGCCATAAACATTGGTTGCTGCGCCAGAATGCCTACGCTCCGCCCATCAATGCGAGCAAAACCAACAATGAAGTTACGGGCAAATCTCTGGTGAACCTCGAAGAAGTCCGCATTATCAATGACAAGGTTGATAATCTTCTTCATATCATAGGGCTGGTTGGGACTGGATGGAACGATGTTGAGCAGCTCTTCTTCCCTGCGCTCGGCATCATCATCTGTGGGCTGGAAATCTGCCAGCTCCTGGTTATTCTGAGGCAGGAAGCTCAACAGCTTGCGCACCGCGACGAAGACCTCCACCTCAGTCGGCAGGGCAAAGTGAGCATTACCGCTCTTGGTAGCATTTACAATGGCGCCACCCAGATCCTCCAGGGAGACATCCTCACCAGTAACCGCTTTCACTACAGCGGGGCCGGTGATATAGCTCTGCCCAATACCAATTCCCATGAAAACAAAATCAGTAATGGCCGGGGAGTACACGGCTCCGCCGGCAGTGGGTCCCAACACCACCGATATCTGGGGAACGACCCCGGAGTACAGCGTGTTGCGGGTAAATATGTCGCCATAACCGTCAAGGCTGTCGGTGCCTTCCTGTATGCGGGCTCCACCGGAGTCCAGGACACCCACCACGGGAGCCCCATTCTTGGCTGCCATATCCATGATACGGCAGATCTTCTCTGCCGCTACCTTGGACAGGGAACCACCAAAGACAGTGAACTCCTGGAAGTAAGCATAGACCATGCATCCATTAACCTTGCCATAACCAATCACCACCGAATCGCCAAGGTAGTGAGTTTTCTCCATACCAAAGTCGGTGCACCCATGAATCATATAAGAATCAATTTCCTGGAAGGTGCCAGAGTCAAACAGGAGATTGGCCCTCTCCCGGGCAGTCAGCTTCTTCTTGGCATGCTGCGCCTCTATTTTCTGGGCGCCACCGCCGGACCGGGCCTCCTCCTGCTTCCTGGTAAGCTCCTCCATTTTTGCATCAATCGCCAATTTCATTACCTCCTATATCTATCATTATTTGAACACACGTTTAGCGGCTATTTTACCAGCTAACTCTGCTATAATCAACGACATGGATAGCCTTCATACTCACCATGCCAGCCGAGCCGGCACCACCACCTGCGGCAAAACAACATTTCGCTGGGGCAGCAGAACCTACGTCATGGGAGTAATAAATGTCTCTCCTGATTCCTTCTCCGGCGACGGACTCAGGGACATCAAGTCCGCCGTAGCCCTGGCCAGAAATATGACGGTAGATGGAGCGGATATCATTGACATTGGAGGCGAATCCACCAGGCCAGGCACCTCACCAGTAACAGTGGACGAGGAACTGCGCCGGGTGATACCAACGATACAACAGATATCCCGGGAAATATCCATCCCGCTGAGTGTAGATACCTACAAACTAGAGGTAGCCCTGAAAGCACTGGATGCAGGTGCCTCCATGATAAACGATATCTGGGGACTAAAGAAAAGTCCCGAACTGGCACGACTGGCAGCCGAGAGAAAGGTGCCCATCATAGTAATGTCCAATCAGCGAGATGTCTCACCCCTCCACGACATAGTATTCCCCGATATCATGGCATGGATCATCGCCGACCTGCAGCGCGCCCTGGACCAGGCCCAACAGCTTGGTGTTCCATGGGACAACATCATCGTTGACCCCGGTATCGGCTTCGGCAAGACCACGGAGCAGAACATTGAGATACTGAACAAACTGGAGCAGTTACAGAAGCTGGGACGGCCCATACTGCTGGGAACATCACGTAAATCGCTGATACAGTCGGTGCTCAATCTTCCACCGGACGACAGACTGGAAGGTTCCGCAGCTACTGTAGCCATTGGCATCGCCAGGGGGGCGGACATTGTCAGGGTGCATGACGTTGCCTCGATGACCCGCGTGTGCCGCATGAGTGATGCTATTATCAGAGGGAAGTAAGCATGACAACAGTTTATCTTGGACTGGGCTCCAACCTGGGAGACAGGGAGAAAAACCTCTCCTGGGCACTGGCATTGCTATCCCGGCAGACAAAGCTGGCCAGGATATCCAGCATATACGAAACAGACCCTATGGGCTATACCCGGCAGCCGCTATTCCTCAATCTGGCCTGCCAGGCCACCACTCCGGATAAGCCATTGAAGCTGCTGGAAAAAATCAAGGCCATCGAATGGAACATGGGCCGGCGTGAGAGCTTCCGCAACTCTCCCAGGGTCATCGACATTGACATATTGCTGTATGGAGACCTCGTGCTGCACTCCCCGGAACTGACCATCCCCCACCCCAGGATGACCGAGAGAGCCTTCGCCCTCCTTCCACTGGAGGAAATTGCCCATGACCTGATTCACCCCGAGACACATAAAACGATAGAGGAACTGGCCAGGCAAATGAATCACCAGGGAATACGCAAATGGCACAGGGAGAAATGAATGTATCAGCTATTCGTCCAGGAACACTTCGATGCGGCACACTACCTGCCTGACTACCACGGCAAGTGCGAGAAGCTACACGGTCACCGCTTCACCGTAGTAGTTCGCCTGAACGCAAGCTCCGTGAATGATGATGGCATGGCATATGACTTTGCCCAACTAAAGCAAGTCCTGAGAGAGATACTATCGCCACTGGATCACTCCTGTCTCAATGACGTACCTCCGTTTGACCACAAGGCGCCATCCTGCGAGAACCTCGCAGCTACGATATACGGGTGGCTCAAACCACATATCACCAGCAGCGGGGTAACTCTGGCAGGGGTCGAGGTATGGGAATCCCCTACCAGCGGAGTATACTATCAGCCCTAGTCCTGAGCTTCCGCCTCATCCGGCGGCAGCAGATTGGGAATGCCCCCCACGATGGGATAGGAATGCTGACAGTGAGAACAGAACAGCGAGCCGGAAAGCACATCCCCATCACGCTCTTCCTCAACGGTGAGCTGCAAGTCCCCCTTGCATACCGGGCAAGCCAAAATGTGCATTAATTTCTGCTTCATTAATGAGTAATTATACCAGATAGTCGCCAATATTGAGAGAAGATGGTATAATAGGCTGCAGAGAGATGACTCAAATAAAGAAAACCTATCGTAATATAAACCCGGAGATGCTGTATGCCGAGATACGGGACCTGGTAATCAGGCAGGATATCGATAGTGATGATGCCAAAACAAACACCTATGGGTTGCCCAGCGGCGCAACGCAATCCCGCATCACCATGATACTCAGGGCGCAGAATAAAGAATGCGGCAGCGTGCACATCATCGGCTCATCGGAGGAAAGCAGAATGTTGCTAAACATCGATGAGCAGCTGATATCCAGCGATAACATTGCCTCATTGCAGGAGAACATAGATTTCCTGCTCGATCCCTACGAGGTTAAGTGGTAGCCGAAGACACCAGGGAAATCAAGCAGGAACAGGCAAAACAAAACATCTCAAGGATATTTCTCCGCGGGCCAATCATAGTAGCGATCTGCGTGGGTATGGGTTTTGCCATCGTGTACCTGGGAGACTGGCTGTTGCAGCTCATCCGCTAGCATCCATCCTGACCAGGTGCTCCCGCTGACTTTCCTTCCATCCATGTCAATATATCCTGGGCGATCTCTCTATCATAGCCCAGGTAATGGCAGCGACCCGGATATTCCTTAAAATCAGCAAAATATTTGGCAGCGACCTGCCTGGCGATGCGGGACACACACAGGCGGTCCTCGGACCCCACAACCACCAGCACAGGACAGGTAACCCGTAAGGCATCCACGGACACCTCACTCCAGGCAAGCTCATAGGCGACCAGCCCTGATTCGAGGCAGAAGGAGCGATATACCACATCCTGCTGCTGACCAGATAGAAGGTGCATCACTCCATACTCCGCCCTGTCCCGGGACAAAACGAATGGTCGGCGTAACATGATATCCCCAAGACTGGGGGTAAAGGTCTGCAGCATAGAACGGCTCATAATGGAAATCCCCCTGGGGGGCGCCGGTGCCAGTAACACCAGCTTCTCCACCAGCCCCATTTCCGCCAGCTTCTGGGCAATAATGCCACCCATGCTATATCCCATAATGATGGGCTTATCGTCCAGGTGCTTGATTTCTTCGCGAGCCTGCTCTATATAGTCCCAGATACTGATATGGCGCAGCGCCCCACGATGATAAAAACCACCATGATACAACAGCGTTATAGCCTGAGAGTGGTAACCAGAGGAACCAAACACACGCCGGTACCGAGACCAGAACAGCCCCGACCCCCACATGCCATGTATCATAAATATGGATTTGCCGGGCATGGCTGGTAATTATACTACATGTTCCCCAGCGAAACGATGGAACAACAAAAGGGTAGCATACAGGCTGCCCCTCTAAATTACTCTTCATTATCGTGCCACCGGGGCCGATTACGCTCATGCACAAGAGAAATGCAGCAAAAAATGTCTTTTAGTACCAAAAACCTATTGACACAGGCTCGGTTATCCAGTAACAATTATAGAAGCAGGTAAAATATGGCAGATAAGGAGGAGAATACATGGCTACAGCGTATTGCATGAAGTGCAGGAGAAAGGTTGAAATTAGGAATCCTCAGCAAGTCACCCTGAAGAATGGCAAACCTGCGGTTCAGGGTGTTTGCCCTGTCTGCGGCACCAAGGTGTTCCGCATCGGCAAGGCCTAGAGTATAGGCTATCTCAAAAAAAGGGCAGGACATCCTGCCCTTTTTGCTAAATTTTAGTGACCCTGCCACAGTGTGGGCACTTGATACGTTCATCAGCGAAATTCTGTGGCACACGTAACCTCGTGCCACAATCACACGTGGTTGTTCTATAACGATTGATCCGCCAGAGAACATCTGACACCTGGCGGGCGCGATCCAGCTTATTATCTTCCTTTTCCCCTGTTGCCGAGCGCAGGGAAACAGGAGCAGCAGCCAGTCCCGATGTCGGCATTACCCCTTTCCCTCCCCCATGCGCCTGGCGATAGGCACCATCGTAATCGGACAGGGAGGCGCCGCCGGCCATGGAGCGCAGGATCCGTATCCGCTCGGCTAGCGGCGGATGAGTGCTGGTAAGATTACTGGCTGACATCCCTTTCTTATGTAAGGGATTGATGATAAACATGGGTGCGGTGGCCTTGTTGGCTGATTTTAGCTGGTTCTTGGACGCCGCCAGTTTCTCCAGCGCTGAAGCCAGCCCCTCGGGGTATCGAGTATACAGCGCCGACGAGGCATCGGCCAGATACTCGCGCTTCCGGGAAACAGCAAAATACAGCAGTTGCGCCATAAGTGGCGCCAGTATCATCAAGATAATACCTACGGCGAGAACAATTATCTGAATATATCCACCACCCCCTGAAGCCGAGCTACGGCGATTGCCCCCTCCCATCAGGGCACCGAAAAAGAGATATCGCGTCGCTGCCCAGGAAAGAAGAACGATGGTTCCCAACAGAACCCCACTGATGACCATTAACTGCACATCACGGTGCTTGATATGGGATATCTCGTGGCCAATGACGCCCTGCAACTCATCGCGGTTGAGAATCTGCAGCAGCCCCGAGGTGACTGCCACGGCTGCCTTCCGTGGATTCCTGCCCGTGGCAAAAGCATTGGGCGCAGGATCGTCGATGATATAGATATCAGGCATATACTCCAGCCCCGCGGCAATCTTCATCTCCTCCACCACGTTATACAGCTGGGGCAGGTCATCACGCTCGATCTTCTTGGCACGAGATAGCGCCAGCAATATGTTATCCCCCTGGAACAGGGCGACCAGGCTCATTATCCCCCAGACGGCCAGGGCAATAATCATCCCGCCAGTAGTGCTGCCCATGAAATACAACCCGAGGACATATCCCAGCACCAGCAGCAATAATCCCATGCCGATGACCAGTATCGCCGACCTTCTCTGGTTGGAGTGAATCTGTTCCCACATAGCAGGTAACCCTAGCTGAAGCTGACCTTAGGGGCTTCCCTCTCCGCAGCCACGGAAACCTCGAAGAACTCGCCAGCTTGAAAATGAGCCATGCCGGCCACGATGCTGGAAGGAAACATCTGCGTCTGATTGTTATACCGCAGTACGGAATCGTTGTAGTACTGGCGGGAAAACCCGATCTTATTCTCAGTGGAGGTGAGCTCCTCCTGCAAGGCCAGGAAGTTCTGGTTGGCCTTCAAATCAGGATAGTTCTCCGCCACAGCCAGCAAACGAGACAGGGCCGAGCTGAGCTCGCCCTCAACCTGGGCACGCTTGCCCGCTCCTGAGGACGTCTCCTGTTGTGCCAGGTTGCGCGCCCGGGTCACTGCTTCCAATGTTCCACGCTCATGCTTCATATAGCCCTTGACTGCCTCCACCAGGTTGGGAATAAGGTCATGCCGCCTCTTCAACTGGACATCAATCTGTGCCCAGGAATTGCGCACCTCGTTGCGGCGACCCACCAGCCCGTTATAGATAACGGCAAACGTGATTCCCAGCACCACGACAACTCCGATAATGACATAAACTGCTACCATACTACCTCCATGTTCCTCGGCTTATTTCTCAGCCTGGAAAGCTTCCCCCAGGAAGTCAATAACACGCTTTTGCGCGGCAGGCTTATCCCGGGATATGCCTGCTGCCTGTGTGATTAATTGGTGAAGCTCTCCGCCATCAAACCACAATCCATCTCCCCTGGAGCAGACATCGATGAGAATGGGCGGTTCCTGGCCAATGTTGGCCTTCTTCATCTTCCGGCCACAGATGGGGCACCTGCGCTTCTTCTCTCCAGACTGGGCTTCAGGAAGCTCCAGCACATCATCGAGGATGACCTGCAGGCTCTCCAGGTCGAGTGATTCCAGCAACAATTCCAGCTCACCGGCATCAAACCATACGCCATGACACTGGCGGCAATAATCCAGCTCAATGCGATTATGCTCCACGACAATCATGTCGCCGTGACACACAGGACATCTCATACAACAAACCTCCGGAATTATGGCGAAGTGTAATGTGCCCGGGCAAAGGCGTCAAGTTAACCCAAGATAAGAACGTGGCACAGGCTACTGGTCCAGTGCCCACCAGGCAGCGGATTCACTGTAACCTGCAGGCTCCCTCCAGCAAGTATATACCGCATTATCTACCTGGGGTAACTTTATCACGATGGTCGTGGGGATCTCCCCCACCGTTCCATTCCAGGAAAGACCCTGTGCCGACGCCTGAAAATCATCATGCAAGAAGTTGAATTTCGCGCCCAGCGGTTCCAGAAGCCACCTAAATATACACCAGTACTTACCTTTATGGGTGGATATAGCCTCAAGGACATCAGCGGTCAACAGCGTGGTGTTGTTTGCGGCATCAATGCTCACCACCATGTTTTCCGCTTCAGGAATGCCTTCCGAAGTAAGACTATGTACCTGCAGCCCAAAGGCAAAATCACACTCCACGTCAGCGGTAAAGTTATCCGGGTGGGACTGGATGAGGGCGAAGTCTTCCTGGCTCCAGGTCAACTGCTCCTGGTAGTGAAACACCATGCCCTGGACCTCTCCCATGATAGCCCTCTGAACCGGTGCCCCGAGTTCCAGTAACGGCTCCCGGGCATAGGTGCCACAGCCCGTTACCAGCAGTACCAGTGCCAACCCCGCCATAGTCACCGGTAACAACTTATATCTCATGTTATCCTCATATTCTACAGGAAATCCCCGCTATCATAACACGGAATACCCCTATCCCAACCGCTGTCCTGCCGGGCCGGCACTTTTCCATTAGCCACATCGTGCTACTGCGAGTTACTTCTTATGCTTACCCCACCACCGCTCGAGCCGGGCAGCAATCTCAGCCTCGTAGCCCTGGTCGCCGGGAACATAGTAGCGTTTTCCCTGCAACGATGGGGGCAGATATTCCTGGAGAGAGAAGTGCCCGGGGTAATCATGGGAATACTGGTAGCCCTTGCCATAGCCCATATCTCGCATCAAGCCTGTCTCCGGGTTGCGCAGGTGCAGTGGCACCGGCTCAATTCTTCCCTTCTTGATATCCTCCTGCACCTGGGAATAGGCCAGGTAGAGCGAGTTGCTTTTGGGGGCACACGCGAGATACACCACCGCCTGTGCCAGCGCCAGGGATCCCTCAGGAAGGCCGATGAAATGCACCGCCTGCTGTGCCGCCATGGCTATCACCAGCGCCTGGGGATCAGCCATGCCAACATCTTCGGAGGCGAAACGGACGATGCGGCGCGCGATATACATGGGATCCTCACCGGACTCCAGCATCCGCCCCAGCCAGTACAGCCCGGCATCAGGGTCAGAGCCACGCAGTGACTTGTGCAGCGCCGATATCAAGTCATAGTGCTGGTCCCCACCCTTATCATAGGACAGGGCACGGTGCTGCATAGCTTCCTCGATCTCCACCTGGTCAATATGGCGACATCCCTCACCATCAGGCGCAACCGCAAAGGTCGCCATTTCCAGCGCATTGAGCGCGATGCGAGCATCCCCACTGGCCATCTCGACCAGGTGCTGCAATGCTCTCTCTGTAATATTGACATGAAGCTTGCCCAGCCCGCTCTCATCATCATTTATAGCGCGCTGGACAATTCCCATGGTATCTTCATTGGTCAGCATATTGAGACGAAAGGTGCGACAGCGAGACAGCAGTGGAGAGATAATCTCGAAGGAAGGGTTCTCCGTAGTGGCACCAATGAAAGTCACCGTCCCATTCTCCACGAAGGGTAGCACGGCATCCTGCTGTGCCTTATTGAAACGGTGTATCTCGTCGATGAACAGTATGGTCCTCTGTCCCGAGCTCTGTACCCTCGCGCGCGCCTGGTGTATCACCCGTCTCAGGTCTGCCACTCCAGCGGTCACGGCACTCAGGGAATCGAAGTGAGACCTGGTGACATTGGCAATGATGTGAGCCAGCGTGGTCTTACCACTGCCCGGCGGGCCCCACAGTATCAGGGAAGGCAGCTGATCGGATTCAATGCAACAGCGCAATACCCTGCCTGGAGCCACCAGGTGATCCTGCCCCACAAAGGTGGTGAAATCCCGGGGACGCATCCTCGCCGCCAGGGGAGCGCGCGGCTCCTCCGGAGGAACATCAAACAGTGGCATCCTCTCCATCATATTGCACCTCTGGCATCCCTGCCCATACCTTATTATACACAAGCCAGGCATGCCAAAGACCTTTAGATACCAACAGGTGCTGTTTTATTACAAGTTGGTAAAGTTCCCGAAAGAAACAGTCTCTCCACAAAAGAGTCTGTCGGGCCCAGGTTACTCTCCCTGGCACCAAGGACTAAGCCCTAGGGAGAGGCAGTCATCTTCTCTTTTACAGAATCCTTCCCCACCCCCACGGCCAGCGAGCTTATAACATATTGATTTAAACTCACCCCATCCTGTTTAGCAGCGTGGGCCAGATCACGATGAAGACTCTTGGGAACGCGAATTAAAAATCTCCCACTGTATTCCTTCACGTCTCTGGGCAGGGGAATATCCTGACCATCTTCATGAGCTACTTGAATCCAACCACGCCGAGCATCCTCAATAGCTTCAAAGACTTCCACCAGTGTTTCGCCCTGAGTCATACATCCGGGGAGCTCTTCAATCTCAGCTACGAATCCACCATCAGGATCTGCATGAATAGTGACTGGATAACGTAAATTCAAATAAAAATCCAGGTCTTTACGAATTGTGTTGTTTCTCATACCACTCCTCCAATCCTAAACGTTCTACAACTTTTCTCACATAAACTTGCTTTACTCGATGGCCTTTAACCGTGGGCACGGTAAGGGGATACTCACCTGCTTTGGTAAAAACTCTGTGCCCACCACTTTGAGAAGGCCGTTTCTCATATCCAAATGCCTTCAATACCTTAACCACATCCTGAAATAGAACCTCCGGCGGCTCCCTTAAGAAAAGCTCTACTAGTTTTTCAAGGCTAGCCATTCATCCCCTTCATGGTACTACATATGATATCATCCTCTTATCAAGTAAGTCAACAGGATACATAAGTCGGATTATATATTCTCTTATTTTTATGGTGGCTATCAATGGGCTCCCTGTTCAAGGAAAGAATCAAGTTGACGGCCGTTCCTGCTTATGTCAATATGTCGTCTCTCGGGGGAAAGATATGACAGGTTATCGTACTCCATCCTGGTTTCGCACACAGCGGCAGATTAAGATAAAGAAAGTGGCTGCCCAGAGTAGTAAGAGAGAAAAGCGAGTCCAGGAGAAGAAGAAGGGATAGCCAGTGCCGGGAGGTACAAAATGTGGAAGATAGGCATTTTTTTACTGGCAGCTTTGCTGCTACTCGTGCCTGCCGGCTGCGGCACACAGACTCCCCAGGAATACAGCAATCCCGACGAGGAGATATCGGTAACCGTGGGGGAGAGCTTCATCATCGTGCTGGAAGCCAACCCCTCAACCGGTTATGAGTGGCAGGAAGAGTTCGATGCCGGTTTACTGAAGCTGCTTGACAATCAGTACCAGGCAGCCGAGCACGAGGAGGGAATGGTCGGCACCGATGGCTGGAGCAGATTCACCTTCGAGGCATTGAGCCAGAGCCAGACCAATATCACCATGCAATACAAACGCTCCTGGGAAGAGAACTACACTGAGGAACAGGTATTCCACGTCTCCATCGAGTAGGACGGGAATCATCCCAAACGGCCCTGAAGTGGACAGGGCGAGCAAACAGGGTTAGCATTGTAATCTGCCATGATTGTTAGCATGCAAAAGGGCGCCACGCCCGAAGAGATAGATGCCGTCGTTCAGCGAGCCCACTCGCTGGGCATGGATGTACAGCTAAACTGGGGCACGGACAAGACCGTCGTCGCCATACTGGGGAGCAACACCGGGCAACTGCCCACAGGCACCTTCGCCGTGCTTCCCGGCGTGGAGGGCACGACGCGCATCATGAAGCCCTACAAGCTGTCATCCCGCACATTCAAGCCACAGGATAGCACGGTTTCCATAGCTGGCGTCGAAGTTGGCGGCAAACGCATTGTCATCATGGCCGGCCCCTGTGCCGTGGAGAGCAAGGAACAGCTCATGGAGGCCGCCAGCATTGTGAAGGAAGCCGGAGCCAGTGTATTGCGCGGCGGCGCTTTCAAGCCCCGCACCTCCCCCTTCAGCTTCCAGGGATTAAAGAAAGCCGGATTAGAATTACTGGCAGAGGTCAGGGAAAGATTCAACATGCCCATAGTCACCGAGGTGCTGTCCACTCTTGATGTCAGCCAGGTAGCCAAATATGCTGATGCGCTGCAAATTGGCGCCAGGAACATGCAGAATTATGCCCTACTGTCCCGGGCAGGCAAGAGCAAGCGCCCGGTACTGCTAAAACGAGGACTGTCCGCCACGGTCACCGAGTGGCTCACGGCGGCTGACTACCTGCTGGCGGAAAACAACGACCAGGTAATGTTATGTGAGAGAGGCATCAGGACTTTCGAGGACAGCATACGCTTCTCCCTGGACATATCTTCCCTGCCGGTGATCAAGAGATTCAGTCACCTGCCCGTCATCGTCGACCCCAGCCACGCTGCAGGACACTACGCATTCGTGCCCGCCATGGCCAAGGCGGCCATAGCTGCCGGCGCCGATGGACTGCTCATCGAGGTTCATCCCAACCCCAAGGAAGCACTGGTGGATGGGCTGCAATCGCTGACCCCTTCAGACTTCACCCGGTTAATGCAGGAACTCAAACCCCTCGCCGAAGCTGTGGGCCGCTACATCTAGAAACTGTGCTGTCCGAGACCTAAAAATGACGGCTTACCTTTTTGTCTCATCCAGCAAGGCATACTCTTTCGCCACGATATACAGGGCATAGTCCGACAACAACACGGTACGATTAATGCTATCCACCGCGTGGTACATATCCATGGTCGTCATAAATATATTCTGGAACTCGGCATAGAGCCACATATGCCGCCGCATCATGACCAGAGCATAAAGTGCCTCGCAGAGAGGGAGGCCCTCATCGTGCCTGTCTTGGGCAAAGGCAGTGAAAAATGGCCCTGCCTTGACATAAGAATCATCGCTGTGATACATCTCCTTGATAAAGTGATAAAACTGCACTGCCTGTCGCCGGCACTTCTCCTCGGGTAGATCATGATATGAAGGAGTCCGTGCCCCAGTGCGCACTGCTTTACACCACTGTTGAGCTATCTGTTCAGCGTGGCTCTGGGTATACTCAAGCAACCTGTCAGCAAAAACTTTCATGTCCTTACCTCCCTATACTCCAGTTGTCCCAGTATACCATATTCTCGAATCGGTGACACGCGAGACAGAAGGGAAAGGTAGATAAGCATCCCAACCCCCCTACCAGTTCATCCTTCATCACCGTCAATGCGCCCATCGCTCAGGCGTATCACCCGGTCCACGTAGCGCTCATCACCAGGCTCATGAGTTACCATGACCACGGTCTGCCCCCTCTCGGTATTCAACCTGCGGAACAGGTTCAGTACCACCATGGCTGACTTAACATCCAGGCTCGCCGTGGGCTCATCAGCAAATAATATTCCCGGGCTGTTGACCAGGGCACGGGCAATGGCAATGCGCTGCTGCTCGCCGCCGGACACCTCGCTGGGATAATGCGTCAGCCTCTCCCCCAACCCCACCATTTCCAGCAGCTCAGTGGCACGCTGGCGGTAATCCTGGTACGGATTCGCAGCCAGCGATGGCAGATACACATTTTCCAGCACACTGAGCTCCCCCAGCAGGGAATACTCCTGGAACACATAACCCAGTCGCCTCAGGCGAAAACCACCCCGCTGCTCCCGGGACATCCGTGATACATCAATCCCCTCAATGTAAATTTCTCCGCTGCTAGGATAGTCTAGCAATCCCAGGATATGCAGCAGCGTGGACTTGCCCGAGCCACTCCTCCCCATGATGGCAACGAACTCCCCCTCCCTGATCTCCATGTTAATTCCCTTCAGGGCATGAGTGGTATTCGATCCCCGGCCATAAATCTTGTGTAAATCCCGTATCACAATCATATCGTCAATTCCCCCAGATAGTCCTGATGATTCCCTGTTTCAGGATAAACCACGCGGGAAGGAATCCCGCCAGTATAGCAGCTCCGATGACCCCGAAGCTGGCAGTCTCCAGCATCGCT
>JAUXIH010000079.1 GCA_030621105.1 Dehalococcoidia bacterium
CGTGACCTTCTCGTCAGCGACAAGATAAATCTGGCTGTTGTGGGGCCGATTAAGGACGAAGAACCTCTCAGGAAGTTGCTTACAATCTAGAGTTGGCGCCGGGTTGAGTTACCAAAAAGGTCGCACTATTCTGGTGCGACCTTTTTATAGTCAGGGTTGTCCCCAGTGCTGATTTTACATCATGTCAGGGGAAGGATAACCTCCTGCTCCTGCTTTTTCCTTTTCGGGAATGTCGGTGACCAGTGCCTCCGTGGTCAAAATCATGGTTGCGATACTGGCACCGTCCTCCAGGGCAGAGCGGGTAACTTTTAGCGGGTCTATGATGCCGGCTTTAACCATGTCCACATCCAGCTTGTCCTTGCGTGCATCGTAGCCGATACCCTTGGCACTTTCCTTTACTCTGTTTACTATCACTGAGCCCTCTCTGCCACTGTTCTCAGCGACGCAGCGCATAGGCTCTTCCAGTGCTCTCCTTAATATGGCCAGGCCTGTAGCTTCATCGCCCTCAAGTGTTAGATTGTCCAGTGCTGACAGTGAGTTTAGCAAGGCGACGCCACCGCCGGGCAGTATGCCCTCCTCGACAGCTGCTCGGGTTGCTGACAGCGCATCCTCAACCCTGTGCTTTTTCTCCTTCAACTCGGTTTCCGTGGCTCCTCCAACCTTGAGGACTGCCACACCACCGGCCAGTTTGGCCAGCCTCTCCTGCAGCTTTTCCTTGTCATAGTCGGAGGTAGACAGGTCGATCTCGGACTTAATTTGCTTGATGCGTGCCTCAATGTCTTCTGTCTTGCCTTTCCCCTCAACGATGGTGGTATCTTCCTTGTCGCTGACTATTCTTCTGGCATGGCCCAGATCCTCTAACGTGACCGAATCCAATTTCCTGCCGATTTCTTCGGATATAACTTTGCCGCCAGTCAGTATCGCGATGTCTTGCAGCATTGCCTTGCGGCGATCTCCGAAACCAGGCGCCTTCACAGCTAGGGGATTCAGGGTGCCTCTCATCTTGTTTACCACCAGCGTGGCCAGGGGTTCCCCATCAACATCTTCAGCGATGATGACGATGTTCTTGGTGCTCTGGACGATTTTCTCCAGTGTGGGCAATACATCGCTCAGGGCGGAAATTTTCTTGTCGGTAATCAGTATGTAGGGATCTTCGAGCTCTGCTCGCATCTGCTCCACGTTGGTGATGAAGTAGGGGCTGATGTACCCTCTGTCAAATTTCATTCCCTCGACGAAATCAGTTTCGAAGCTTAATCCCTTACTTTCCTCCACGGTGATAACGCCATCTTTGCCAACTTTCTCCATGACATCGGCAATTAGATTGCCAATTTCGTCATCGACGGCGGATATAGATGCCACCTGGGCTACCTGTTCCTTGCCGCTCACGGGAAGGGACATTTTCTTAAGCTCGTCCACGATAGCGGATACCCCCTTGTCGATGCCGTGCTTCAATGCCATGGCATCGGCCCCGGCAGCAACATTTTTGAAGCCCTCGCCGACGATGCTTTGAGCTAAAATGACAGATGTGCTGGTTCCATCTCCGCACTGGTCATTGGTCTTGGTCGCTGCTTCTTTTACCAGCTGCGCCCCCATGTTTTCGAAGGGATCGGGCAGCTCCACCTCTTTGGCAACCGATACTCCATCGTTCAAAACCGAAGGGGCACCAAATTTTCTGTCCAGCGCTACAGGACGCCCGCGCGGTCCCAGGGTTACCCTGACGGCGTCAGATAGAGTATCTATGCCGGCCTTTAGTGATTTTCTTGCTTCTTCGCCAAAAAGCAATTGTTTTGCCATTTATTTACCTCCTGTGTTTTATTTACTTTCCTTGTTTCTTGGCCAGGATATCGCTCTCGCGTACAATGATCAGGTCTTCGTCGTCCAGCTTGTACTCGGTGCCGGCATATTTGGAGTAGATTACTTCATCTCCTACCTTCACCTCCATGGATACGCGCTTGCCAGCTTCAGACAATTTTCCTGGTCCAACAGCGATGATCTTACCCTCTTGGGGTTTCTCCTTGACTGTATCAGGAAGGACGATACCGCCCTTACTAACCTCTTCCTTGGGCAGGGGTTTGATAACTACCCGATCTCCCAAAGGTGTGACTTTTGCTGCCATGCCATCCTCCTTTCTATGACTTATTTTAGCACTCTCAACGTTAGAGTGCTAAAAGTATAACATGAAATTTGTAAAATGCAACAAGGGATTATTTCCTGGAAGGCATTCGTAGTGATTGTAAGTTCTTTTTAGTGGACAGGTGAAGTGTTTGAAGGAAAATTAGATGTAATACAGGCGCGTCAGGAGAAACAGAACAACCTGAGTTTTTAGTTAATCCAGGGAAAGGCCAGATACCACATCCAGATCGTAGTCGCTTGTTAATCCCTGTTGGATTTTGTAGTAGCCGCAAGCAGCAATCATGGCAGCATTATCGGTACACAGAACTGATGGGGGAAAGATAATGGGGACGGGTGATGCGTCAAGCATGCGATATCTCAAGGGCTTGTTTGCAGCTACTCCTCCACCGAGTATAATTTGCCTTACTCCTAGTTTTCGTGCCGCCTCGATAGTCTTAGTGGCCAGTACCTCGACTACAGCGTTCTGGAAACTGGCGGCAGCATCAGCTACGCGAGCAGGACTATTGAGAATTTCCTCTTTGTGAATGAGGTGCCATAGTGCTGTTTTTACGCCGCTGAAGCTAAAGTCATTTGTGCCCTTGAGCCAGGCTCTGGGCAGGGTAAAACGAGGTGTTCCTGAACTTGCTGCCTCCTCAATAGCCGGGCCACCAGGGTAACCCAGGTGCAATATTCTGGCGGCTTTGTCAAATGCCTCGCCCGCAGCGTCATCTCGTGTTCTTCCCAGGTGCTCAAATTCACCATGGCCTCTCATCAGTATCAAGTTCGTGTGTCCCCCGGAGACGATGAGGCAAAGTGAAGGGAATACAGGTAGCGGTTCACGCTCCAGCCAGTTGGCGTAGATGTGTCCCTCCAGGTGATTGATTCCAATGAGGGGAAGTCCGCTGGCCAGTGCAATTCCTTTGGCGAAATTGACACCCACGAGCAGTGAACCTGCCAGTCCAGGACCGAAGGTGACAGCAATGCCATTCAGGTTATTCCAGCCGATGTTGGCTTCCTCCAAGGATCTCTTCACCACCGGTATTATGGTGAGAAGGTGCTGCCTCGAGGCGACTTCGGGGACGATGCCTCCATAGCGGCTATGGATATCTATTTGGGAGGCCACGATATTGGATAAAATTCTGGTGCCGTCTGCTACCACCGCAGCGGAGGTTTCGTCACAGGAGGTATCTATGCCAAGTATTTTCATGCAGAAGGAACTCTCCCTATCATATTTCTGGCGTTTGACTCGTAAGCTTCAATGATGCTGTTGCGGGTCACGAGTCCCAGTAGCTTTGTTGGATTGCTGGGTTCTACCACAAGTAGTGATGATATGTTCTTGTTTACCATCAGCTCCAACGCTTGTTCCAGCGTCTCTGTAGGATCGATCGTTATCAGGCCGGCAGACATGATAGTTTCAACCTTGGTGGTATCTCGTACCCCGGGGGGAAGTTGCCAGGTATCCTCCTTGGCTACTATGCCGACAATCCGGTCCATACTTATTACGGGAAGGTTTATCCTGGAGGCTTCCAGCATCTTACAGGCATCCTCTACACTTGCCGTCGGCTTGATGTGGCTCCAGCGTGTGAGCATTGCTTGTTTTACCTGGATTTCTTTTAACAGGGGAGAGATGAATTCATATTTGTGAGCTGGCGATTGGGCGAAGAAGGGGACTTGGCTTTCATAAATGGTATTTTTGCCGATGATGAGATATGCCAGCCCGACCGCTACCATGGCCGCTGGCAGTATAGTGTAAGACCCTGCCATTTCGCTTACCATAATAATTACTGCAACGGGAGCATGAGCTACAGCTCCAAATAGGGCCATCATGCCAATGATTACAAATGGGGCTGGGGTTGCCGGCAGAGGGATACCCCCCAGGTTGTGTCCGATGGTCCATAGTGAGGCAGCTAGCATTCCTCCGATTACCAGGCCTGGGGCGAATACCCCTCCGCTGCCTCCGGAGCCTATGGAGAAGGAGGTCACCACTATTTTAGCGAACACCAGGGCTATCATAATGGAAAGGGGAAGCCCACCGTAGTCCATGGATAACTGTAACCAGCCGTAACCCATGCCCAGTGCCTGGGGTAAAATAAGACCAACCAGTCCGGTGACCAGGCCACCGATAGCTGGTTTGTAATAGTTCGGAATTTTTATCTTACGAAAGAGGTTACGCACGCCATAAAATGTACGCACGTATAATATTCCTATGATGCCGCAGAGTATTCCCAGGATAGCGTAGGACAGTAATGTTGGGGGACTGGGGAAAACTAAGCTGGTATGCTCTCCGAAAATTGGAGTGAACCCCTGCCAGCTGGCGAATATGGAGTACCCGATAGTGGTGGAGATAAATGAGGGGATGATGACCCCAGATTTAAATCCGTGCATATACAGGATCTCGGCACTGAGAATTGCTCCACCGAGAGGGGCTTTAAAGATGGCCCCGATACCAGTACCGATCCCTACAGCTACCGCTATCCTGCGTTGATGCGCAGTGAGCTTAAATAACCTGGCTACTGAAGATCCAATTCCTGCGGAAATTAAGGCGACAGGGCCTTCTTTCCCCGCGCTGCCTCCCGAACCTATGGTAATGGCTGAAGCGACTAGCTTGAGAAAAGGGACCCTTTTTCGTATTACTCCATTTTTATTATGGAAAGCATCTATGGAGGTATCGGTGCCGTGGCCTTCAGCTTCGGGAGCGAATTTGTACACCAACAAGCCGCTGATCAGCCCCCCTAGTGTGGTGACCAGCGGGATGGCCCATCTGCGACCTATGTCGGTAATGACGGTATCTCCGATACTTGCCGGCACGGGTGGAGTAAAACCTGCCCCCAGCCAAGAAAAAACTTGGTGGCCCAGTCAATAGCCATGTAGAAGAGGATGGAGCCGATGCCGGCAGTGATGCCAATGATAATTACAACAGGAGCCCATTGTCGCAGGGAAGCGATACCCTGAAAGTCAAATACGCCTTTAAATTTTGCCAGAAGCTTATGGTAGGGAATTTCCATGTAGTTTTACCATTGTAAGGGATACAACTGCTCTTAGGCAAACGCCGGGTAATGAATTTCTGTTGCATCACTTACCTTGCCATGTTAAGATGTGTAGCTGAATTTGTTTACTATGAGGACAGTTCGTTTAGTCTACTCTTTTAATCTATTCTCTTATCTCTCTTATCAC
>JAUXIH010000087.1 GCA_030621105.1 Dehalococcoidia bacterium
TTACCGGGCTCTGTTGGGTCATCTGACGCTGACTTTGGGGGAGACTATTACTATCAGAATACAGGCGCCCGGGCGTTCCGGACGGGTGGCTACTGGGACGATGGCACGAATGCAGGCATGTTCAATCTGAGCGTCAACAACGCTCCCTCGGGTCGGTACGTGTCCGTCGGCTTCCGCGCGGTGCTCTAATCGTCCAACACGCCACAATATGTAGACAAAACGGGGAACCGTTAAAGTCGAAGGGGTAAGGTTGCAAAAGTGAAGCACCCGGGCGTTCCTAACAGGTGGCAACTGGAACAATGGCGCGAATGCGGGCATGTTCAATCTGAACGTCAACAACGCTCCCTCGAATCAGAACGTGAACATCAGCTTCCACGCATTGCTTAGTTTAAGAGGGCGATTAAGCACAGTAGCCTTATTCCTCCCAAGGAAGGGAAATATAAAAGAAAGAAACTGAGCTAGTAGGCAGGACTCGAAAGCTCGGTGGAAGTCCCTCATGAAGAGGCACCGAAACCTGTATGAGAAGATTTACGACATGGATAATCTCAGGCAAGCCTACCGGAGGGCCAGGCGGCACAAGGGAAAGAAATTCTATGTGGTAGAGTTCGAGGAGCATCTGGAGGAGAACCTGATGCAACTTCAAAAGGAACTAAGAGAAGAGACCTGGCAGCCGTTAGCTTACAAGGTCTTCACGACATTCGACCCGAAGCAGAGGGTTATCCATGCTCCTCGCTTCAGGGATAGGATTGTTCAGCATGCCTTAGTCTCGGTGATTGAGCCGATTTATTATCCTATCTTCATCCACGATAGCTACGCTAGTCTCAAAGATAAGGGCACTCATATTGCCGTGAATAGGCTCACCTCCTTTTTAAGGAGGCATGAAGAACCTGTTTATGTTCTCAAGTGCGATGTTAGGAAGTTCTTTGACTCGATAGACCACGGGATTCTGATAAGCATCCTGAGGAAGAAGATTGGTGATGAGCGAGTAATCGGGATGTGTCAGAAGATATTAGCCTGTGGTGGAATTACCAGAGGCGTAACGTTGGGAAACTACACATCCCAGTGGTTTGCCAATATTTATCTCAATGAGCTTGACTATTTCCTGAAGCATGAGCTGAAGGTAAAAGAGTTTATTCGGTATATGGATGATGTAGTAGTCCTCTCCGAATCCAAAATCCGGTTGCATCAGGTTAAGCAACACATCGATGCCTTTCTGAAAACGCTGAAACTTGAACTCCATCCCCGAAAACAGGAGATATTTCCTGCCCAAGTAGGTATTGATTTCCTCGGGTATGTGACATGGCATGACCACCGCAAGCTCCGTAAGCGGAATGTGTGGCGGTTTATCAGAAGGCTCAGGGGATTTGAGGAGTCTTCTGATTCAGAAGCGCATATTACCGGCTCAATCATGAGCTGGAAGGGATACGCTCAGCATGCCGATGCTTTCGGGCTAAATCGCAAGTTAACCAAGGAACACCCTATATTAGAGGTAGCTTCGTGAATGACTACCCTCACTTCAATGACTTTGAGGATGAGAGAGGTGGGCTGGAAGGCGAAAAGGTTAATGTTGAAGACATCCTCAATAAGGAAATTCTCGTTACCGATTTTCAGTTTCGGCAAAGTCACTATCACAAAGGTGATTACATGATTTTACAGTTTCGGAATGATGGCGAGTTGAAGGTGGTGTTTACTGCCACCGAGGTTGTCAAGAAGCAACTTGAGCGACACAAGGACCAATTACCTTTCTATGGAACCATCGTCAAGAAGAACAGGTATTACACATTGACTTAAAGGAGAGGTTATGGCATCTCAGATTGCATTCCCTTATACATTTCCCTTCGATTTTCACACCGGGACCCGGGAAGAGACTGGGGCGGGTGTTGAGGCTCTTCAGGACAGAGATGTGGTCCTATCCGATGAATCCGGAGGGGGCGTAGAGGTCTCCTCTCTATTGGCTAGTCTGGTAAAAGCTGAGACAGGAGCTGGCGTTGAGGCTGTGCTCAGTAGAGCAATTGTTCTTGCAAGTGAAACCGGGCAGGGGGTGGATGCCTTAGCGTCATTACTGGTTGAAATATGCCGTCCAGGCTTTCCTTATTCCTTCCCCTTCTATTTCGTCGGGGAAAGGGGTAGTGGTGTTGATGCCTCTACCCTTCTCGCGGCGTTGGAAAGGGCTGAAACTGGTGAAGGCGTGGAAGCTACTTTGAACTTGGATACCCTCCGGGCACTCCGCCTCATCCTTACTACATCCCAGTATCGGAAGGTGAAGACAATCACAGGTTAAGGAGATAATCATGAGCATAGAAGTCCAGATTGAGTTTATTGCGAAAACCACGGTAAGAACTATCGCCTATGTCTACGATGATGATGGAAAGCTTGTAGACCCCACTGCTTCTATCAAAGCTACCATCACCGACCCTGCTGGAACAAAGGTAGCCAATGCGGAAGATATGACCAAAATAGCTACCGGCACTTACGAACACTTCCTCTACACCACAACTAACTTTGTAAAAGGCTGGCAACTGGGGGAAGTGGCCACCGTAGACGGCACAGGTGCTACGGCAAAGACAAGCCTGGGTCACTATAGCTTCAGACTCAAGTAGGAGGAGAATTGAGAACCCTCTCGGATACTTTATCAGCAGCTCAACAGGCCATGTCTATGGATGCCCTGATTAAAATTGTCCTCACCCTGAGTGGGCAAACAACCCGAACTTATGACCGGGATCGCATTCTGGACATCAACCATACTGAGGAACCGTTTTCTCAAACCTGTAAACTAATCCTGGACAATTCTGACGGCACCCTTACTGCCTTAGATTTGAAGGGCTACAAGGGGGTTATCTCGTATGGGATAACGACCGGCGCCGGCGACGAATATTCAGCGGCCGCTCCTCTTTGGGTGATAAGCCAGCAGTTTAACTCATCCCCGGGCGTGCTGGACTGCACCCTTGAGCTGGCTGGAATACCGAACTTGATGGCTGAGGACAAAGCCAGTGCGAAATATCTGCCCGAGAGTACCGATGTCAAGACGGTTAAAACACTTCTTGGTGAGATTCTTGGGGCTACTTTGGCTTGTTTTAACCACTGCACCGCTTATGAGATAGTCTGGGACAGCGAGGACAGTTTAATTGATACCTTCAGGCCTAAGGATTCGTTCCGGATATACGTTAGCGGCTCCAGGTTAGCCGCGGTCAGAAAACTGCTTGATTTAACCAAGTGCGTGATGCGGGCTGAGGATGATGGGAGGATTCACGTCTTCCAACCGACTATTAGCGGTGAAGCCTACGATTACGAGTATTCGCTTTCAAGTGGGCATACCTTCTTCTCCAAAGCCTACCGCAAGCGCTTGGTAATCCCGAACTATATCGCAGTTTCAAGCCAACCGGATGACGACCCTCAGTATTCAGGTACCGCCCAGGATGACTCTTACACCCTTCTGCCCAAGCGGGACTACAAACAAATGAGACTGGAAAGTGATGCCCAGGCGGCCAGTGTTGCTGAGGCTATTTTATCCAAACACCAGCTGTGGGCAGAGACAGGAGCTGCGGATGTTCCTATAAATGTCGGCGCTGAGGTCTTTGACTATGTGAAGGTAACGGACCAGAGGGAAGATGATAACAGAATAGGCAACCTGGGACACTTAACGAGACACTACAACGCTTATAAGGCTGAGTGGCGGATGTCTTTCAGCTTCGGCTCTTGGATGAATGTCAGGAAAACACTTGCAAATCTGGGACTTAGTAGTGCTGATGAGCTCGAGGAATACTTTACCCGGTTAATGGTAAAAGATTTATATGTCGAGAATATCCTGGCTGAGAATATGAGCTTCATCTGGATTGACCCTGACAATACTGTTGACCTGTCCCAAATCGGGGACACGCTGGATAACCTGGCTGACGGTGAAGTCTATGCCCGGGTGAAGACATTACATCTTGATGCCGGGCAAATCAAGCTAGATGAGAATGTCTATTATTCCTCAGGTTACAATCCCAGTGAGAAGCGCCGAGTATTTCGCGCCGAACCTACTACTCCATACGACTTAGGCGACTTATGGCTTGATGGCTCTGTCACCAAGAGATGCACGACTGCCAGGGCGAGCGGGGCTTATGTAGCCGGGGACTGGACACAGGTTTCAATAGACGAAATCGGTGACGGGGTTACTTACCAGAGGGCGAAGAGTGCTTCTCTAACAGCCGACGGGCTGATTATTCTCGATGAGGTCTATATCGACTCCGAAAGCGGAACTTATGACCTGGTAGCACGAGCGGACATCTCAGCTCACCACATTAAGCTGTCAAGCGTGGAGCAGAGTGCAGGCTACCGGACTGCCTCGGACACCGAGAAAGGAACCTGGAATGGCAAGGAAATCGGAGTCCATAGAGGAACTACTGCGCCTGCTGATACTGACAAGCTCTGGGTAGATACCTCAGTAACTCCTAATGTCTGGAAGAGATACACCGGTGCAGCTTGGGTAAAATGCACTCCAACTGAGCTGGATGAGATAGCAGATGGCACTACTTACTCCAGAGTGCTTACGACAGATATCTCTGCGGGGCATATTTTACTTTCATCAGTAACACAATCAGCCACTTACAGGAGTGTATCCGATACTGAAAAGGGCACTTGGGGCTCTGCTGGCACTGATGCTACCCAAGCCTTAGCTGATGCAGCTACGGCTCAGTCCACGGCAGACGGGAAGATAGTATCTTTTTACCAAGATACAGAACCAACAGCAGGGGAAAGTAGCACAGGTGACTTCTGGATTGATACCAATGATAAGAACAAGGTCTA
>JAUXIH010000089.1 GCA_030621105.1 Dehalococcoidia bacterium
GCTTTGACTTTTTCCAACGCAGCAGCTATCCACATGAAGACATCGGCGACTTTAATCCGGCTAATATGGGATGATGCCTGGTTACTCTTGCTCTTGACTATATGCTGGAATTCCTGCCTAAACATCTGGCCAGCCCCAAGAACACCAATAGTTTGAATGCCTTCAGTCTTTTCAGGAGCGAAGTCAGAACTGCTTCGAAAGCGAATTAACTCACCACCAAAAGGTTCTTCAAAGACTCCAATCATGATATCAACGTCGGGCTTTCCATGTGCAAATCTTCTATCTGCAACATATTCTTGGTAAGTATCCATAAATCTCTTTTGTACCATTTGGCCGTTCAAGGTTCGTTTCGATGACGAGGGCTGCGGAGCAAGATACTTTAGTTTCCTAATGCACTCCTCTGCCAATTCCGAAGCCCCAGCATAAACAGCCACGGCATTACGTGCTATAGGGAAAAGCTTCTGAGCCTTATCAACTGGGGCGGAGTTCGCTTTACCAAACACCCATCTGCTATCTGTTGCCAGGATAATAGCCGTCGAACGTGCTCCTAGGGGTGGATTGATTCCGCCCATCACTCCCCAAGGGTATTTCAGACCAATACAAAGCGTCATCCTTTGGCACCTCTATACCTCGTTGGCTTGACGGTTAACAGTTTCTTCATTCCACTCAACTTCCGGAAAAACCCTGCCCAGTCTATCGGCTCAACTCGCCTGTGTCAGGTATCCCTGTGAGCTATGTGGCCAATAATTATTGTACCCCTGCCTCTAGGCTTGGGCAATAGCTTGTGTCTCCTAATGGTAACAAAAGGTAAGATTTTAGATGTTAAGAATTGTTGAAAAATGTTAAGTTTTTCGATTCGCCCCAGGGGTACCACCCCAATCCAAAAGGCAAATTTTTATTTGACAGCTAGTTCAGGCATCTATACAATGGCACCAATTTATACCTATTTGTAAATAAGTGGAGGCGAAGGGATAGATAGTAGGTAGAGAATAAAATTTATGTTCACCGCTCGGGGAAGGTGGCCAGAAGGACACAACTGGGGCGGATTACATATCAAGGGGTTCTCACCCCCTCATACTAGTTCCCTTTTAGAGCAAGATATACATCTATCTGATAAATTGGCAGTACTGTTATATATGGTATTATCTGTAAGAGAACAAGTTTTACTGTGCCCTTAAGAAACTTGCTTGGGGGAATCTGTATATTTTTGTTCAGGCAAAACAGACTTATAAGAGGTGTATTTAGAAATGAATGTTCATACAACCATAAAGAATGCGATATGCAAGATTGCTCCCGGAACTGACGAGAGCAAAATCGTTCCAGAGGCCGACCTTGCCAAGGATCTTGCGATAGACTCCCTTGCCAGGGTTGAACTGGCAATGGCCCTCGAAGATAGCTGCAAACTCTCTCTATCCGAGGATGAGATTGAAGAAGTTGTAACTGTTGGAGATATTATCGCTTTGCTCGAGTCAAAGTCGGGGGAGGAGTAATGCTTGATCGCGTCGTGGTTACCGGTTGCGGTGCCATTACACCTCTGGGCCTTACCGTAGATGAAACCTGGAAAAATATGATTGACGGGGTATCAGGCATTGGTTATATCTCTATGTTTGATACTGATAATTTTCAGGTGAAGATTGCCGCCGAGGTAAAGGATTTTGACTCCGACAACTATATGGATCCGATGACGGCAAGATATTCCGATAGATTTACACAGTTTGCCATCGCGGCAGGAAAACAAGCTGCCGGGGACGCCCAACTTTCCATCCATGACTCAAATACTTATGATATCGGGGTCATTGTTGGAACTGGTCTCGGTGGTATTGAATCCCTTTCCAGACAGGTGAATGTCCTGGCACGAAGGGGGCCTTCAAGGGTAAGCTCTTATACCATTCCAATGACGATTCCGGATAGCTGTACAGGACGCCTTTCCATTGAGATGGGTATCAGAGGAGTAAACTTAAGCTTGATATCAGCTTGCGCAGCAGGAACAGATGCGATTGGCATGGCCTACCGCATGATTCGGCACAGAGAGCTCAAGATGGCAATAGCCGGCGGTACAGATGCCAGCATAACCCCTATTAGCGTTGCTGGTTTTCAGCAGGCCGGTGCACTTTCACGGAGTCAGGAACCAAGCAACGCATGCCGTCCCTTTGATGCCCAGCGTAACGGGTTCATAATGGGGGAAGGCGCGGCTATCCTGGTTGTGGAGAGCCTGGAATCTGCCCTGGAGCGGGGAGTCTCCATCATTGCCGAAATAGTTGGTTATGGGGCAACATCAGATGCCTTTCACATCACCAAGCCAAGAGAAACCAACGAAGTGGCCGCAAAGGCTATTGAACTTGCTCTCGCAGGTGTGAATCGTGATGAAATTGGCTATATAAGTGCTCACGGAACGTCAACCCAGATCAATGATATCAGCGAGACCAGGGTTATCAAGAAAGCCCTGGGGAAACAGGCGTATGATATTCCGGTTAGTTCCGTCAAATCCATGGTCGGGCATATGATTGGAGCTGCCGGAGCCCTTGGGACTATCGTTTGCTGCAAGGTTGTCAACGAAGGCGTCCTTCCGCCAACCATAAACTACGAATATCCCGATCCCAAATGCGATCTTGACTATGTGCCCAATATAGCCAGAAAGAAGGACATTACCGTCGCTGTTTCCAACGCCTTTGGTTTTGGCGGGCACAACTCGGTGCTTGCCATCAGAAAATACAACGGAAAATAGTGGCTGTATGAGAGAAAGTCCCTGGTTGTTGGTTGCATCCCTTGCTTTTTATCTGTAATCTAGATTGAAAGGAGAGTGTGCAATGCTAAATAAACTTGCCATATGCAAACTACTTGGCATTAAATATCCAATTATCCAGGGGGGCATGGCCCGGCTCGGAACTGCGGAGCTAGTTTCCGCTGTTTCCGAGGCTGGCGGACTGGGAGTCATCGGTAGCGGCGACGCTCCTCCGGAATGGTTAACAGACCAGATTAGAAATGTTCGGGAGAGAACCAGTAAGCCATTTGCCGTAAATATTTTGCTGATGTCGCCGTTCCTGGAGGATACCCTCAGGGTGGTAATCGAGGAACATATCGGCATAGTTACCATGGGAGGAGGGAACCCCGGGGTGTATATACCCCGACTTAAAGAAGCTGGCACAAAAATCATTCCTGTTATTTCAACGGTGGCCTTGGCCCGGCGTGTCGAGAGGCTTGGTATAGATGCCCTCGTGGCTGAAGGAATGGAGTCTGGAGGCCATGTCGGAGATACGACTACAATGGCCCTGCTGCCCCAGGTGGTGGATGCCGTCAAGGTTCCAGTAATCGCCGCTGGTGGAATCGCCGACGGGCGCGGGCTGGTAGCAACCCTTTCCCTTGGTGCCCAGGGAATACAGATGGGCACGCGCTTCGTCTGTTCCAATGAATGTGTAGCCCACAAAATGTTCAAGGAACGCATCCTTTCAGAAAAGGACAGGGGAACAGTGGTGATTGGCAAATCTATCGGGCATCCCCTCCGGTGCATCAAAAACCAGATGACCCGCAGCTTTGCCGAGATGGAGCAAGCCGGTGCTTCTGAAGAAAAGCTTGGGGAACTTCTCATGGGAGGGCTGTTTAAAGGTACAATCGAGGGAAACCTTGACGAAGGTGTATTAATGGCAGGCCAGATTTGCGGCCTGATAAACGAGATAAAGCCGGTAAAGAACATAATTGAGGATATCATGGCCGAAGCCCAAAGGGTGCTTGAGAGCATGGCTGAACTAACGCAGAGCTAAACGCCCCTTTTAGCCCGATTGCCTCTAAAGTAAAAGGTTCGAGAACTGTCACCCCAAGTGTATTCTGATATAATGACATAGTATTTGTAGGGGCGTAGCGCAGAGTGGTAGAGCAGCGGTCTCCAAAACCGCAGGTCGTGGGTTCGAATCCTTCCGCCCCTGCCACGCCGGGGTGGTGGAATAGGTAGACACGCCATCTTGAGGGGGTGGTGGACGTAAGTCCGTGGGAGTTCAAGTCTCCCCCTCGGCACCAAGCTCAGGTTTGCCTGGCTCGGAAAAGGGCGATACAATTCGATGTTACAGGGCGGAAGTAGTTCAGTGATAGAAAGCCCCCTTACCAAAGAGGAGGTCGCAAGTTTGAATCTCGCTTTGCGCTCCGGGTATCGTGGCGGCGTAGCCAAGAGGTTAAGGCAGGGGTCTGCAAAATCCCTATGCAGCGGTTCGAATCCGCTCGCCGCCTCCTTAATCTGAGCTAAACATAAGATAACGTCGTTTTCAAATCAATGCCGAGGTGGCGGAACGGTAGACGCGGCGGACTTAAAATCCGCTTCCCGAAAGGGATTGTGGGTTCGATTCCCTCCCTCGGCACTCTGGTTCAACCCAACATCTTTGCTTGCAGTACGTTGCCTTCCAAGCAAGACTCATCAGACATTGCCAGGGAGCCTGGTATCTCCATATGTCCAGCTTATTTTAGTTAAACTCTTCCTTGCCCATGACTGTAAATATAATGGCAGGTATCCCAACAAACCATAGGCAGAAGAGGGAACAAATGGACCCTGCAAGAGCCAATCCCCAGTTTCTCCTCTGCAGTGCATAGATGCCACCCACTATTGCTGTTGCTCCCAGCAGGCCCAATGCAACAGTGACGATTAAG
>JAUXIH010000139.1 GCA_030621105.1 Dehalococcoidia bacterium
TGCTCCTGGCAGCTACTGTAACCAGCGATGCTGACCTGAACTATGTCAAGTTGTATATTCCTTCCCAGGGCGAAGCAACAGCGCCACAAAGGATAGACATCAACCGGGCGGAGCCCTGGCTGCTGGAGGCGCTGCCGGGAATAGGCGAGGTGCGCGCCCAGGATATCGTGGATTACCGCAGCGAGCATGGCTCCTTCAGGCATATCGATGAGCTGTGCTATGTGAAGGGCATCGGCACAATCACGCTGGACAAAATAAGAGACTACATCACAGTATCAGAATAGAAAGACAACTTATGCATTTGCTATATATCGGCGATAGACAGATAACAAAATCGCACCTCAGCTCTGGGTCAGGAATATAAGCCATGCATTTGCTATATATCGGCGGGGCTTGGGTGGGGGGAATACTGCTGGGAGCAAAGATGAATATGCCAGTTCTTGCTTTGCTCGCGGGTTTAGTCCCTTTCTCTCTCATCCTCCTGTTTCCCCACAAGAAGAAGTTCCTGGTAGTCATCGGGCTATGTCTGCTGGCTCTCATCGGGGGAATATTGCGCTTCCCGCCCAGCCAGGGCCAGGCAGATGAACATTCCCTGAGCTATTACAACGACCAGGGAACAATCGTGATGCAGGGAACGGTGGCAGATGAGCCCGACACCAGGGATAGCTACACGCTGCTGAAAATATCCTCAGAGGTGGTAACTGTACAGGGAGAAACACGCGAAGTTACCGGGAAGGCCCTGGTACGGGTAACGCGCTACCCGGAATACCACTATGGGGATGTGCTGAGCATAACAGGAAAGCTGGAGACTCCGCCACAATTTGCCGACTTTGATTACCGGGCCTACCTGGCCCAGCAGGGAATCTACTCCCTGTCCTATTATCCTTATGTCACGGTGGTGAGCCCGGGGCAGGGGGCATCCCCTCTGGCGTGGCTATACTCGGTCAGAGAGAAATTATCTCAGCCACTGGCGAAAGTCCTGCCCGAGCCGCAGGGGGCGCTGGCCCAGGCAATAGTGCTGGGGATGAGGGGAGGAATACCCGATGAGATAATCCAGGAATTTTCCCGGACAGGCACGGCACACCTGCTGGCGATATCAGGTCTGCATATCGCTATCGTCATTGGCATGGTTCTCAGCCTGGGAATCGCTATCTTCGGGCGGCGCCGCTATACCTATATCTGGCTGGCACTACTGGCTATATGGCTATATGTGGCACTTACGGGAATGCATGTGCCGGTAATACGCGGCGCCATTATGGGCAGCCTGTTTTTGCTGGCTGAAGCCCTGGGCCGGCAGCGCAGTGCCATCATCGCCCTGGGGTTTGCCGCAGCGGTAATGGTGGCCATCGACCCCAACATACTGTGGAGCGTTTCCTTCCAGATGAGCTTCCTGGCCATGGCGGGGCTTATCTTCCTGTTTCCCTATTTCCGGCGGTGGGGGAGGATGCTGGTCTCCGTCGTGGCGGGAGATAGGCCACGGATGCTAGCAGCAGTCAATGTGGTAAGCGATAGCTTTGCCGTGACCCTGTCAGCCGTCATCGCCGTGTGCCCCCTGGTATCACATTACTTCGGCGTCATCTCCACGGTGGCTCTGCCATCCACGTTTCTTGCCTTGCCAGCCCTGCCCGCCATTATTGTCACATCCGGCGCAACCGCCATCGTTGGTATTTTCTCCCTGGCCCTGGCCCAACCACTGGGCTGGATAAGCTGGCTGTTTCTAAGCTACCTGCTCCTCGTGGTGCACGTTTGCGATGCTCTGCCTTTTTCATCTTTCACAGGAAGCCTTCCCACGTGGTCAGTGCTGACCTATTACGGAGCTATGGTGGCAACAATAATTGTTTTCCCAATTGCCTCTCGATTTGTTTCCCAGAAAAAAAGGTTTTCCCTCCCTTCGCGCCTGGCAATAAGGATCGCGACGAATGTCCCCAGGCCATCATGGCCCAGGGTACACTCCATGTATAAGTGGATCTTAGTTCCTTTGCTGATAACAACAATACTGGTATGGTCCGCTTGTGCCACGCTGCCCGATGGCAAGCTCCATGTGAGCTTCCTCGACGTGGGACAAGGCGACAGCATACTGGTACAAACTCCTCATGGGCAGAATATTCTGATCGACGGCGGCCCCAGCCCACAGCAAATAGATATGGGTCTGAGCCAGCATCTTGCCTTCTGGGATAGAAATATAGACCTGATGATATCCACACAACCACAGGCAGATCATCTCACCGGACTGGTGGAGGTGCTGCAGAGATATAAGGTAAAACGAGTTCTCGAGCCCGGGGTGCCGTACGACTCGCTGGTTTATAACGAGTGGTGTCAGCTAATAGCAGATAAGGGGATACAGCACGACATCGCCACGGCAGGACAGGAAATCGACCTGGGTGACGGAATCACCATGGAGGTTCTCAACCCACAAAAAGTATTTCTTGAGGGGAGCTCCGACGATGTGGATAACAATGATATTGTTTTGCGACTGAGCTGGGGCGAGGTAAGCTTCCTGTTCACGGCCGACATCAGGACGGAGGCAGAGCTAGAACTAATTTTACAGCGAGCTAACATAAAAACTGCAGTACTGAAAGTAGGTCACCATGGCAGCAAGACATCCACCAGCCCTGGTTTCTTAGCAGCGGTAGACCCTGAAATAGCCGTAATCTCCGTGGGAGAGGATAATCCCTTTGGGCACCCCAGCCCCCAGGTAGTGGAGAGGCTGGAGGAAAAAATAGGTCAAGATAATCTGTACCTGACATCACAAAACGGGACTATCGAGTTCACCACCGATGGAAAAAGTCTGTGGGTAAAAACCGAGAGATAGGCATCGTTGCCAAACTTTATGTCAGGCAAAATTATATCGACTCCGCTGTCCAGCAATGCTATACTGGCACAGCAAATGGTAAGAATTGACGGCAGGAAAAACAACGAGCTTCGCCCTGTACGCATAACCAT
>JAUXIH010000026.1 GCA_030621105.1 Dehalococcoidia bacterium
TTATCCAGAGACAAATTTATATAACCTTCCACTACTAGCCGACTACCTCCTACCTCGCCCAAGTAGGTCAGCGGCACGCGCCACCTCTTCACTATCTTCTCCAGCTTTGGGGTTAAATCAGATGATATGGATACCAGAATACATGATTGAAATTCTCCAAATAACATGGAGTCCCGCCTCTCTTTCAATCTCCACCGCGTCCCTCGAAAACCAATGCCTCCCGAAATACAACTTTCCGCAACAGTCACTATCAATCCTCCATCCGAACAATCATGAGCCGATTTAACCAGCCCACGTTGTATCGCTTCCACACAAGACCTCTGAACTCTCCGCTCCAAATCAAGATCAATGGCAGGCCTCCCTCTAATTAGCCCATGAATTAATTCCAAATACTCGCTGCCTCCAAGCCCATCCCCTATCATGTCACCCAGTAGAAAAACTAGATCACCTTCATCCTTAAACGACATAGTGCAGTGTTTAGTCACGTCAGTAATCATTCCTGCCATGCCTATCACCGGGGTTGGGTATATAGACTGATCCTGTACTTCATTGTACAAACTGACATTGCCACTAACCACGGGGACCTTTAATTCCCTACAGGCTCGCGCTATTCCCCTGATAGAATCGCTCAGTTGATAATAAACATCATCCTTGTCAGGATCACCAAAGTTCAAACAATCAGTAACAGCCAAGGGTTCAGCACCGGTACATGCCAGGTTACGAGCAGCCTCAACTACAGAAATCACTCCCCCCAGATATGGATCAAGGTAACAATACCTACCATTACCATCCATGGTCATGGCAATACCCTTACCAGAACCCTTAATGCGCAACACAGCGGCATCATCACCAGGGGGAACTACAGTATTATTCATTACCTGGTGATCATACTGGCGATAAACCATCTGCTTACTGGATATGTTAGGGGCTGCCAGCAAACGAAGTAACACTGAATTACACTGCCTCGAACTGACATCGGGAATAGAAACCAGATCAAGCGATTGCACCTGATCCAACCATGACGGTTTCTTGCTACGTCGCCGATACATGGGGGGCGATGTCAAGAGGTTCACTGGCAGCTGAGCCACAACAGCATGGCCCTCTTTAACCACAGCCAGGTGGTCAGAAGTAACTCGGCCAATTATGTCGCAGCGCAGATCCCATTTCTCAAGCAAAGTCTTCACTTTATCTTCACTCCCCTTCCTGACAATCACCAGCATCCTTTCCTGAGATTCTGACAGCATCACCTCATAAGGAGTCATGTTCTCCTCGCGACGCGGAACCTTTAACACATCAATCTCTACTCCCATATTTGCTTTCTCGGCAGATTCTACTACCGAGCTGGTCAAACCAGCTGCACCCAAATCCTGCATGCCGACAATCCAATTAGTTTGCGCAAGCTCAAGGCAAGCTTCAATCAACAACTTCTCTAAAAACGGGTTCCCTACCTGAACCGTAGGTCTCAATTCTTGATCACCTCCGAGCGTACGAGAGGCTAATCCAGAAGCACCATAAATCCCATCACGGCCAGTATCAGATCCTACAAGCATCAGCAGGTTGCCTTCACCACTAGCGCCAGAGCTCACCAGTTCAGTCTTCCTGACAATTCCCAGACACAGGGCATTAACCAGCGGATTTCCCGAATAACAGTCAGCAAAGATAACCTCTCCACCAATATTGGGTATCCCCAAGCAATTACCATACCCAGCGATACCACCAATAATCCCATTAAAGAGGTAACGATTACGTGGCTCAGTTAAGGGCCCAAAACGAAGGGAATTAAGCAAGGCTATCGGACGAGCGCCCATAGTAAATATATCTCGGACAATACCTCCTACTCCTGTAGCCGCACCCTGATATGGTTCAACCGCTGAAGGATGATTATGAGATTCCACCTTAAATACTATAGCGAATCCGTCGCCAATATCTACCACTCCAGCATTCTCCTCTCCCGGGCTAACCAGGACATGCTTCCCTTTGGAGGGCAAAAGTTTCAGCAAAGGTTTGGAATGCTTATAGCCACAATGCTCACTCCATAATGAGCCCAACATGCCTAACTCGACATCAGTAGGCTCACGTCCTAATTCTTGGAGAATAAGTTCATATTCCCTCTGACTTAAGGCAACTTTATCTAGATCTTCCTTAGATATGCTCAATAATTGACTCCCAAATAAAATTACCATCGGAACTGCCAAGTAGTCCCTCACAGGCTCGCTCCGGATGTGGCATCATCCCTAAGACATTGCCACGGTTATTGACAATCCCTGCAATATTATGTAAAGAACCGTTGGGGTTAGCCTCAACTGTTATGTCTCCAGAAGGCATAGCATACCGAAAAACAACCTGCCCCTGGGACTCAAGTTCCTCTAAACCAGCATCATCAATGTAATAGTTACCTTCATAATGAGAGATGGGAATCTTCAATAACTGGCGAGCATGACATTTCGAGGTAAAGGGCAAGGAATTGTTCTCTACTCTAAGATCAACCCACTGGCATCGATACTGGAGATGGTTACTGGGAAGCAATACTCCAGGGAGAAGTCCCGCTTCACATAAAACCTGAAAGCCATTACAAATCCCTATCACCAAACCACCATCATGGGCAAAGTTCTCCACAGCTTTCATTACCGGGGAGAAACGGGCAATGGCTCCAACCCGCAAGTAATCACCATAGGAAAATCCTCCAGGAAGAACAATACAATCATAATCAGTGGCAAAGTGACTCTCTTTATGCCAGAGATAGTCAACTTCTTGCCCTAGCACATCATGAAGAGAATAATAACAATCCCGCTCACTCCATGTTCCAGGGAAAACAATAATGCCAAACTTCATGCTAGAGATAAAACAGCGACAGCAAAAACACGCTGCCGCTATCCACAAAAATCACCTCACTCCCAACACTATCACATGCTGGCCAAAAGTCCTGAAACTACATCACTGACTTCCTGTCCGCTAGCTTTGCCTCTAAGTTGGGGCATAAGCTGAGACATAACTCGACCTTTATCCCTCATCCCCACAGACCCCATCAAGGCAATTATATGACGTGCTGCAGCCTCAATTTCCTCACGGCTCATTTGCTTCGGCAGATATTGCACAAGTATGTTCAACTCAGCCTCCTCTTGATCTACAAGATCGCCGCGACTCCCTCTTTTAAAGGCCTCAATACTCTCGTGGTGGCGCCTCACTCCTCTCGCGATAACATCAACAACTTCACTGTCATCTAAGCTAGCTTTGCGAGCAATGGAAACATTCTTTATTTCTGACAACAACAATCGCAATACAGAGACACGAACCTTCTCATGACCTTTAAGTGCCTCTACCAGATCCCGCTTTATTGTATTCTCCAGCGTCATCTGGCTACCTGGAACTCTTTCGCTTCTTTACTGCTTCTTTCTTCTTACGTTCGTCACTGGGTTTCTGGTAAAATCTACGACGGCGAACTTCAGCTAAAACACGCTCATGCTGTACCTGCTTACCAAACCTGCGCAGCAAACTCTCAAAACCTTCATTTGATCCTAGCTTTACCTCAGCCATATTTCCATCACACCTACCTCTCTACATAAAACAAGCTATTTTAGTAATCATAGCTTAAGTATGTCAAGCAAGGAAAGCAGGAAGTATCTTTCCAATCACCCCTAACAGCAAAAATAAACATGTATCAATGACAGAAAAATAGAATAGTAATACAATGTTCACATCAAATTAAGGCAATGTAACATCCCAACATACTATGAATATCGCTGCAAAAATAGAACAGCACCTGTCCCAACAATCCTTGGCATTGATTAAATTAATCAACAATGAGGCCACATCCCTAGGGCAAACGGTATATCTGGTTGGGGGTGTGGTGCGTGATACTCTTCTGGGATATCCCAATTTTGATCTCGACATAGTAAGCGAAGGTGATGCGATAAAACTAGCACGGCGAATTGCGGAAACTACAGGACTAAAACCAAGAATACATTCTCGCTTCGGTACCGCCAAGATCAGCCGTGGTAAACTCAGCCTCGACTTGGCCACTGCCCGCTGTGAAACCTACAGCAGCCCTGGTGCACTACCCTCTGTAACTCCAAATACAATACAAGCTGATCTCTCCCGCAGGGACTTTTCCATCAACGCCATGGCAATACGGCTCAACCAGAAATATTACGGAGACCTACTCGACCCTCACCATGGTAAAGAAGATCTGGAACACAACTTGATCCGTATCCTGCATCCCCAAAGTTTCACCGATGATGCTACCAGAATCTTGCGGGCTATCCGCTATGAACAAAGGCTGAATTTCAAAATTGAACCAGAGACTGCCCACTTGCTGCAACGCGATATTCCTATGCTGGACACCATCAGCGGCAACCGTTTAAGACACGAATTACTGTTAACCCTCCAGGAACGGTATCCAGAAAAGATAATCGAGAGGCTCGGTGAACTGGGGGTGCTACAACAGATAAGTCTTCCCATAGAAGATGCTGCAGGAATAAACGACACTTTTAACATAGCACGACAGGTCAACAAATCTCACAATTTGCCCTGGCTCTACCTCTGCCTCCTTATCTATAAATTAAGTAAAGAACAACTTAACCAATTCGCTTTTCGTCTCAAGATAGCAGGCAGGTTAAAGAACCTCTTGCAGGACGCCATCGATATCAAGGAGCAACTTCCCCTACTGGATAATCCTCAGATAACCAACAGCGATATCTACCATATCCTGTTGAGCCGGCACCCTCTGGCTATTCAAGCCAATATAATTAGCTCTCAGTCTCTTGCGCCATCTCTCCATCTCCAGTTATTCTTAGATAAATTACGCTACGTCAAGCCCCTGCTCAGCGGAGAGGATATCAAGCAGTTAGGCATTCCTTCGGGAACTAAAATAGGCACTACTCTTAAATTGCTACTTAAGGCAAAGCTGAATGGCGAAATAACAACCAGACAAGAGGAAAAAAAACTAGTTTCACGATTGTATCCAACCCGGTAGCAACACAATTCCAATACTAAAAGCGTAGCAAAACACGGCATATTTAAGGAACTTACCCAGCCAGCAGGGAAGCAAGAACTTCCATACCGGCAGTCTCGCACCCCCAGCAACAACTCCAGCAACATCGAAGGGAAGAATAGGAATGGAAGCAAAGAGGAATATGGTTAGAAATCCACGCTTATTCATCCAGTTTACCACCCGACTATAGCCGAGATAAGCTAGGGGATAAGTCCCAAGTATTATCTGCTGGCCTACCCTGCCAGCATAATATCCGCTTAGTTCCCCCAAGCTTCCACCTATACTAGCTACTAAAGCTATGACAATAGGATTCCAAATTGTGGCTGCCGCCAGCATCATGGCTGCAGGCACAGGAACCGGGACTATAATAGTGACATTGGCCACCAAGGTGCTGACAAAAACAACCAGATATGCCAAGGGGGCAAACTGCTCGTTTTCAACATCAAAGTAAGGCCAGAGCGATTTTAGCAACCAGGCCAGAGCGAAGCTCAATCCAATCATGCCTAGCATAAAAATTATGCCGCGCAGCCAACGCTTCCTGCTACTGTTCATGCTGTCACTGTTCCATATCCCCGGAAAAGCTTGATACCAAATAAGATTCCAGGCCACGTGCTTTTATATCTAAAAGTAGCTTCCCTGCTTCCTCCTTGCTCTTAGTCACAGTAAAAAGAGCCGGCCCGGAGCCAACCAGATGAACACCTTCAGCCCCGATCTGCTCCATGAAAGCTACATATTTCCTGAGCTCGGGGAAAACATTGAACGCCACAGTCTCAAAAGCATTGTGCATGAGATGATGAGGAATACTTCTCCCTTGCAAGCAATACGCTAAGGCCTCCCTCACAATCTGTCCGCTGGAATAACACTCCGCAGTCAGTCTATCATAGAGTTGTCTCGTTTTACTTGGAATCTTAGTCAGCGGCGGTACTAATAAAATAAATATACCAGTAGGAAAAGAATGCAATGGAGTCACCACCTCTCCCCGACCAGCCACCAGGGCCGTACCACCATAAATAAAGAAGGGAATATCTGAACCTAGCTGAGAGCCAACCTCTACCAACTCAGCGGCCGAGAGGTTTAATCCCCATAGCTTATTGAGAGCCACAAGAGCAGCGGCAGCATCGCTGCTGCCTCCTCCCAGACCAATCCCCCAAGGAATATGCTTATCGAGGCCAATCCTCACTCCTTGTCGACATCCAGTAAGCTGCCTTAACAACACGGCAGCTTTCATAACCAGATTGTCAGGCTCCAAGCCAGGTTCACTACAATGAAAAGACACGCCACCAGCAATCTCTAGATGGAGGATATCACAAAGATCTATTGCTTGTAGTATACTGAGAATTCGGTGATAGTTAGCATCATATTTGCCCAGCACCTCAAGAACAAGATTTATTTTAGCCGGTGCAGAAACAGTCAGCATAACAACCTCCTAGCCAGAATAGAGAACACTCCACAAATTTCTCCATTCCTGCAAAGTTAGCGTCTCTGCACGGCGCCCAGGGTCTATGCCAGACTTCTCCAGCAACAAGACAATATTATGGGTAGACATTCCCAAAGATCGCGCCAGTGAATTGCGAAGTTGCTTGCGAGGAGAACTAAAGCCACTTCTAACCACATGAAAGAAGCTCGAGATATCGGCCACCTGTATTGGCAGTTCCCGGTAAACCTCAAGGCGCAGTACAACTGAATCCACTCTGGGAGGAGGATAAAAACTCCTCGCTGGCACATAAGTTACCACAGTGGGCTTACTATAAAATTGTACACTTGTACTGAGTATGGTCGATCTGCCATGAGCTGCAACGATAGCCTCCCCCACCTCCCTCTGCACCATTACCACCATAAGAGAAGGCTTTGAGGAAAGCTCCAGAAAATGACGTAACACCGGAGAGGCAATGCAATAAGGAAGATTACCAACAAGCTTATAACTCTGCGCAGCACTATCAGATACAAATCGAGACAAATCAACCTCCAGAATATCACCACAGAGAATATCAACATTGGAGAAAGAAGATAGATTCCTCCTGAGAACGCTGACAAACCCTGAGTCTATCTCTACAGCAACAACCTTACCGGCTTGCTCAGCCAGCTTCTTGGTCAACATCCCCAGTCCTGCTCCAACCTCAACCACAATATCCGCTGAGGTAAGTGTAGCAGCAGCAACAATGCTATCCATGCATTGCTCATCAATAAGGAAATGTTGTCCTAGTTCCTTTCTCGCTCCCAGTTTATGTTGACGCAGTAAACTTTTTACTTGAGATAACATTATGTCCACAATAAAGAGATAAGATAGTGAAAACTGATATGGCCGTGCACCCACCCTCGACTTCGATCTCATGGTGCATCCTTACCAGCCAACTCCAGCCAAGCTACTCCACATCACCTGAGAAATACCATTTACCGCTGCTTCCTTCCTGACCTGACGGGATTCGTGGTTTCCCAGTGCATGGAACTCAGCCTTCAACATCGCTTGGCAAGAATAACTCCACAAGTCAAAAAGCCTCAAGCAGGAATTCAGCCCCGCTATAGCGGATCTCGGGTACAGGGCACCGCTGGTTCCCCACCTAGCACGGCCACGCAGGATATTACCAGTAAAACCATAACTACTTCAACAGGTAACACTTTATTGACAGGATAACAATAAGACAACCGAAGCCAGACCAATACTCAGAAATTGAGATGTACAACTTTTTTGCTGCTGGTGATGTTGCTGATATAAACCAGTGTTGATATAAGCATCAGCCATAAAAATAATAGCTGCCAGGGAAATATGGCACAGAGCAGTGAAAACAAATCTCCCTCTGGAAGCAAAATGCTACGGATACCAAAGCTACGCTCTTCTTAAATAGCTACAGTCAAACAGCAAGCGGTTAAGCATCACTAATTTGATATCCTGGGAATCCTTAAGGTCAACTCCCAGGTCAGCAGTCAACCTCCGCACAAGAATAGCCAGAAATAAGAGCAGAAGAGATAAGGTAATTGCAGGCAACTGGCCAGAAAGCCAGGAAATGAGAGGCGCTATGGCAAAACCAATAATCATCCCCACTGGTAACCCCAAAGCAACAGGCTCAGCAGTGGCATGAAACCTGATTCGATCCTTCACTGCTCCCTTGCGGCTATACAGAGCAGAAACAAGCCTCATGCCCCCCCCTATAGCCATTGGGATGAAAGAGAGCAACACGGGATAAGATTGATATGCCAAAAGCAAGATAGCCAGAACAGCCATCCCTATGGTATTGCCTTTCTCTCCATCAAAATGAGTGAAAACAGGCCACATCTGCCCCATCACCACGGCGACCCCCGACAGGGCAACTATGGCGATAGGCAAGCCAAACCCAAAGCCAACAAGTATAACAACAACCCCTTTAGTAAGATCAACTCCGACTCCAGATGCCCCCTCGAGTATTCCGATCTTGCGCCACAAGGCAATATGCAAATCCTCTTCCTGCAAGGGGTCCAGTCCACATGCCCTGGCCAAGGCAACCATATAAGGAAGAGATCCAAAGAGATAAGCCCCAACTATGATCCCTATACCAGCAAGCATAAAGCTAATTTAATCAAGAAACCATGAAAAGGTAAAGCTCTCCTGGTATATAAAACACAACACATCATTGAGATCAAAGCTTCTTGACCCCTCGTTCTTTTCCTTGTATATTACATACGTGCTATCGAAAGGACTGGTGGAGATCTTCACCGGCGATGGCAAGGGAAAAACATCGGCTGCTTTAGGCATAGCGCTCCGGGCACTTGGGCAGGGTTTAAAAATACTTATCGTCTACTTTATGAAGGGGGCTTCGCCCCTGAGTGAGATGGAAGTTCTGTCTCAGAACCCTGATGTAACCATTCTGCGATCCGGGGAAAAAAACTTTGTTAATCCCAAAGCCATTGCGCAAGCGGATAAAGACGAAGCACAAAAAGCGCTAACTTTCACCAGACAGGCAATGCTCAGCAAAAAGTATGATATCATAATCTTAGACGAAATCAATGTGGCTTCAGCATGGGGCTTGATTGATCTTAACGAAGTCCAGGAGTTAATAAAAAGTAAGCCCGAGAAAATCGAACTTATTCTCACTGGGCGTTATGCAGATGATTCTCTTATTGCCCTAGCTGATCTGGTTACTCATATGACTAAAGTTAAGCATCCCTATGACCAGGGAATATTGGCACGAAAGGGCATAGATTATTAAGAGGAGGAGATTATGGATATAACATTAAGTCTTATCAAGGCAGATGTAGGGGGTTATGTAGGGCATTCTTCTTGCCACCCGGATCTGCTGGACAAAGCAAAGGAAAGCATGGAGCACGCCAAACAGCAAGGCTTGCTTATCGATTACTATGTCACCGCCTGCGGTGATGACCTACAACTGATAATGACCCACCAGAAAGGCCAAGATAATGAACAAATCCACAAGTTAGCCTGGAATACATTTGTCGAATGTACTGCTGTGGCTAAAAAATTAAAGCTACATGGAGCAGGACAGGACCTATTAGCTGACGCCTTCTCGGGAAATGTAAGAGGAATGGGGCCTGGGGTAGCTGAGATGCAAATAGCCGAGCGTGAAGCCGAATCTATCATCATATTCATGGCGGATAAAACAGCCTCAGGTGCATTTAACTTGCCCCTGTACAAGATATTCGCTGACCCCTTCAACACTATCGGGCTCGTGATTGCCTCTAATATGCATTCCGGTTTTGTCTTCGAGGTGCACGATGTTCTGGAGAATAAGAAGGTCTCCTTCAACACTCCTGAGGATATCTATGATATGCTGGTTCTCATTGGTTCTCCCGGTCGCTACTGCGTCAAAAATGTCTATTCTAGGCAAACAGGAGAAATCGCTGCCTCAGCCTCTACTCAGAAATTATCGCTGATTGCGGGCAGATATGCTGGTAAAGACGACCCTGTCTGCATCGTGAGAGCACAGGGAGTTTTCCCTGCTGTCGGCGAAGTGCTGGAGCCGTTCGCCACACCACACATCGTTGAAGGCTGGATGAGAGGCTCACATCATGGTCCTATAATGCCTGTCCCCGTCCGCAACGCCAGAGCCACGAGGTTTGATGGACCTCCACGAGTGATAGCTGCTGGATTTCAATTAGCGGAGGGCAAGCTCATCGGTGCCAACGACCTATTTGATGATCCCGCCTTTGATTCTGCACGGGAACAGGCAAATACCATCGCAGATATCCTGCGCCGCATGGGCCCATTTGAACCTCATCGCCTACCTCTCGATGCCATGGAATACACAACAATGCCTGAGGTAAGCAAAAAATTAGCTCCCCGATTTCAAGATCTAGACTAGCTGAAATGCCTGAACTCCTCCTGGCCACCTCTAACTCAGGAAAGGCCGCTGAATATCGCTGGCTCTTACGGGATATTGGCTACCATATAGTCACGCTGGCTGAACAAGGAATAAAGGAGAGCGTCGAGGAAAGGGGCAACAGTTACGAACAAAATGCCCAGACAAAAGCTATTGCTTATGCTCAGCTAAGTGGGCTAACTACCCTGGCAGATGACTCCGGCCTCGAGGTGGATGCTCTTCATGGAGAGCCAGGGATTTACTCAGCACGCTTTGCTGGTGAGAACGCCTCCGATTCAGATAAGACACAAGCTCTCTTAACAAAGCTTGCTGGCATACCCTGGAACAAGCGAACTGCCCGCTTTAAATGTGTCATCGCTATAGCCACAGCCAAGGCCCCTGTAAAGCTATGCCATGGAGAATGTCAGGGCATAATTTCCCTTGAGGTAAGTGGACAAGGCGGATTTGGCTATGACCCCGTGTTTTACCTGCCCCAGTTCGGAAAAACCATGGCGGAGTTACCCTCCGAAGTAAAAAATAAAATCAGTCATCGAGCCAGGGCGGCAAAGAAAGCACGGCAAGTATTACAACAACTCAAAACCTGATCATAGGATTCCTCTAGCAATACTCCTCTCCAAATGGACTATCTTCTCACAGGCATTTCATCCTGTCAGGGGTAGTTTTTACCCCTGCAGTGAGTTCCCACTGACTCACTGTGTGAGTTGAGTAA
>JAUXIH010000039.1 GCA_030621105.1 Dehalococcoidia bacterium
CCTACAGATGGAAGACCTGTATACTGCAGAGATTGTTATACAAGAATGAAGCAATCTGGCGAGCTCAGCAGGTAGCAGCCAGGCATTTTAGCAGGTAGGATTGGCTTATACCATGATACTGTAAAGTAATCAGATTGCCATATTGTGCCTGTTAATGCTTTATTATGGCTCTAACTAGGCAACCCCAAGGGTTGCCTAGTTTCATTTCTGAGTTGCATGCACTATCATGCTTAAAATTGTATGGGCAGAAAACTATCGGAATGCTTATCCAGACGTTTATGAGGAGGTTAGCCCTCCTCTTCTTCTGCAATGAGATTCGCTAGCTGGTTGAGTATTTGCTCTAAAGCATCAAGCTCATTGCCATAACCTGACCAATTTCCTGCCTCAAGATATTGTTGTGCCTTATAATAATGATTTTGCGCTTGAGTTATTAAGTCAGCTATATCTGGGTTTGTTTGTTCCTCATCAGGTGTCTCCGGCAGTGAGGGTGCTTCTTCACCAAATATCGCGGTAATTGATTCCTGTAAAGTTGCTCTCATAACTATTTGATCTCCAGCAGCTACGATAATCCGCTTTAGTTCAGGAAGTCCGCCAGCCTCGGCTTGGAGAAATACTGGTTCCACATACAAGTTAGATTCTGCAATGGGTATTAACAGTAGGTTGCCACGGATAACTTGAGAGCCTCCACGACTCCATAATGCTAGTTGTTCGGTGATTGTAGTATCTTGCTGGATACGATTTTCAATTTGGCTGGGACCATAAACCAGGTGTTCCTTGGGAAAGTGATAGGCAAGTAATTTGCCTAGGTTGTCACCATCACATCGAGCTGCCATCCAAGCAATGGTATTATCCTTGTTCACTGGAGTGAAGGGTAACATAAGAAGAAATTCTTCTTGGTTCTCATCAGGCAACCTCATGATAATGTAGTATGGTTCCATGACTTGCTGTGTACTAGCATAGATCTCCTTGGGTTTAGTCCACAGATCTTCCTTATTGTAAAACACTTGTGAATCGCGCATGTGATAAGTCTGATATACCGATGCCTGGACGGTAAATAGATCTTCAGGGTAGCGGAGGTGAACACGTAATGCTTCAGGCATCTGGTCTATTGAAGCAAAGAGGTTAGGGAAAATGTCCTGATATGTTTGGATTAAAGCATCACTTGGGTCGGCTATGTAATAAGTTGTAGTACCATCGTAGGCATTGATGACAATTTTGACACTATTCCGTATGTAGTTTATACCGCTGTCAATTGGCTCAGAGTAAGGATATCGATTACTAGTAGTATAGGCATCCTGAATCCAGTACAATTGCCCGTCTGATATCACTAAATAAGGATCTTGATCCAATGTAAGAAATGGCGTGAGGTGCTGCACCCTGTCACTGATATTGCGGTAGTACAATATCCTGCTCTGCGGACTCAATTCGCCGCTGATCAGAATATTAATGTCTCCGAATTGCCAGGCATAGATTACCCTGCGCATAAAGCTTCCAATGTTGACTCCGCCTTCACCGCTATAATGGCAGTAAACATTTGTCTCACCCATAGGATAATCGAACTCTGGGGTATTTGTGTTTACAATTACATAGTAATTTGTCTTTTCCCCATAATATATCTGGGGGCACTCTATATCGAAGTCACCGATAGGTGGTATGTTTTTAACATGTAATACGGGCAGCCCTTCGGCACCAACCTCATTGGCCGTACTCAAGGCCAACCCATAACCATGGGTAAACTGCAAGCGACGATTAACCCATGTCTGCGCTTGCGCACTTAATTGCTCTGCGGATAACTCTCGTGCTGATAGCATAACCTGAGTGTATTTACCATCAATTATGTAGCGATCCACATCGATATCATGGAAACTATAGTATAAACGAATGGCCTGAATTTGATTATATGTGTCCTTGAGTGGTCGAGAGTCCCAGAGTCTGATGTTGCGGATAGTTGCGTTGTTTTCTGCTATATCTTGGCTGGAAGGTACTTTCTCCGCGGGGAAAGCACCTTCATCAATGTTGCTGAGGCCAAATGCATCCCTCGTAGCCTGAATGTTATACTCTATATAAGGTGTCTCTAGGGAATACTCGTTGGGCTCTACCTGAAAACGCTGTACTAAACCGGGAAAGATTGCTCCAACAATAATAGAGGCTACTATCCAGCCCCCTATACCATAAATGAGCCAGCGAGGCTTGCGCCGTAAGACTGCAGCTATAAGTATGCCTATACATAATATCACCACTGCCATGAGAATCCATTGGGCTGGAAGCTGGGCATGAATGTCAGCATAGGTGGCTCCAAATATGGCTCCTCGATTGGAGAATACCAGTTCCCAGATATCAAGCCAGTATTTCCAGGCAATCAGCCCTAATATGGCTATCCCTATTCCTGCAACATGGAATATCACTGACTGTGGGATGTTATGCAATCGTTGAAGTTTATAGCTAAGGAAATATATTCCGACAACAACCAGAAGGGTGGCTATCAGTGCGCCAAGGAACCAACTCTGCAAGAAATTTAAAAAAGGCAGCGAGAAAACATAGAAACTGACTCCTTGGTGAAAAACAGGATCTGTGATTCCAAAAGATTGTTGATGAAAGAATCGCAGGATAGTTTCCCAATTGCCCTGTGCTGCTAGACCAAATATCAGACTGAGAAATCCTATCCCCATGTAGATACCCCATCTGGGTATCTGTTGTAAACGCTGCAATATGATTATAGGGCCCAGATATTTTTCTCCTGCTGGCTTTAGATGTCTCATCAGCAGCAAGTTCCCCACAAATAAAAGGGAGAATATCAAAACCGCAAGAATGAAGATTAGTATTTTAGTTTTTAGAATAGTGGTATATACACCACCGTAGCCTAGGTTTGAGAACCAGAGCCACTCGGAGTAGAAATCTTTTAACACGCCGAAGAAAATAAAGAGACTGAAGAGAATAGCTATTATCAAGATTGTCTTGGTATGTCTCCATCCTCGTGCTTGGGGTGGCGTGGGCTTTCCCTCTTCACCTTCAGGAAACCATCGCGTCCACTGCCCTTCAAAATTAGTCAGTTTACTGCTCCTCCTTTATAGTTGAACTGTATAACAGGCATATGGGTGACTTGGAACCAAAGCAAAGCCAAGGTAGCATATAGCATGAAGCAGGTCAATATTACATCTGTTAGGGTGTTAGCAATGAACACATCTGTTTTGCGCTTTGCTTAGGCTAATGCTAGAATGCCGCGAGGTATCATTTCTATTAATGCTAGTGATTACTTGGTAATAAGTTATTGCTGGTTGATATGATGTCTTAACCAAGGAGCACTGAATATCAATGCTAGATTCTGAGTATATGGAGGCTGCTCTATCCTTAGCTAGATTAGCTATAGGGTATACTAGCCCTAACCCTGCAGTAGGTGCGGTTATAGCTAAGGAGAATAATGTCATTGGAATGGGGTATACCCAACCTGCAGGCTCAGATCATGCCGAAATTATTGCCCTTCGCCAGGCAGGTGATCATGCCGATGGAGCTACCATGTATGTCACCTTGGAGCCTTGTTGTCACTATGGTCGTACTCCTCCCTGCACCCAAGCTATCATTGATGCTGGCATCTCAGAGATATATATATCATTGCTTGACCCTAATCCGTTGGTATCAGGCCAAGGGGTAATCCAGCTAAATAATGCAGGCATTAAAACCCATGTTGGAGCATTTCGAGATGAGGCTTATACTATCAATGAGGCCTATTTTAAGTTTATTGTTACAGGGATACCTTTCGTTACAGCCAAGTTTGCCGTAAGCCTTGATGGTAAAATTGCTACTAAGAGTGGTGATTCCAAATGGATCAGCAATAACGAATCGCGGAAGTATGTACATAAACTGCGTGATACTGTTGATGCTATTGTGGTAGGAGTTAATACTGTCCTTGTGGACAATCCTTCTCTAACAGCCAGGAATTGTTGTTGTGGACGGGGTGGTATATGCAAAGATCAACCATTACGTCTAGTTGTTGATAGTAAAGGCAAAACACCTGTTGAGGCACTTATTTTCCAGCAACCCGGTGAGACAACTCTTGTTATAGGTGATAGTATTGATTCGAAGAAGAAAGAACAATTTATCCAGTTGGGCATCAAATTGCTTGAGGTTCCAGATAATACCGGGTTGGTAGATGTTGAGAAATTGCTGCAGGTGTTGGGTAAACAGGAGATAACCAGTATTTTAGTGGAGGGTGGATCTCAACTTTTAGGCTCATTTTTTGACCATAGATTGGTAGATAAGGTTTTGGTTTTTGTTTCTCCTATTATTATCGGGGGGAGTAAAGCGACAACTGCAGTAGCCGGAGACGGTGTAGAAAAAGTCACAGATGCCTTCCACCTTAACTGCATTGACATAGAGAAGTTGGGAGATAACATGCTGGTTAGCGGGTACATGCCGAAATAATATGTTCACAGGCATTATTGAGGAGATTGGGGTGGTCAAGTCTAATAGTGCAGATTACCTGTTTGTCCAAGCCCAGAAAGTACTTAGAGGATCCAAGGAGGGAGATAGTATAGCTGTTAACGGCGTTTGCTTAACCATTATCTCTTTGCCAAAGGAAGGTTTTAGCGTTGGGGTTATGCCTGAGACGTTATCTCGCAGCAATCTTGGTAAACTTCATCATGGTGACCATGTTAACCTGGAAAGAGCTGTAACACCAGACACTAGGCTGGGAGGACATTTTGTGTTGGGTCATGTTGATGATATGGGGGGCGTGGAGTCAATCACCTCTGTAGGCACCTCTAGTCGCATAATGCATATATCTGCCCCACAGAAATTGATGCCCTATATGGTGGAGAAAGGATTTGTTGCTGTTGATGGCCTTAGCCTGACTATAGTTAGCGTTGGTGGTAACTTCTTCACAGTATCACTAGTACCGTATACTCTGGATCACACTACTATGAGAATGAAAAAACCTCACGATCTGGTTAATCTGGAAGTGGATATATTGGCTAAATATGTAGAACGACTTAAAGGGAAAATTAACAATGAATTAACACCTGATTTCCTCAGGGAGTATGGATTTGCCCAATAGGAGATTTCTCAAGAAATGTTAGCAACTATTCCTGATGTAATTACAGACATTGAGAAAGGGAAGCTTATCATTATTGTTGATGATGAAGCTCGTGAGAACGAAGGTGATTTGGCGATAGCTGCAGAGAAAATTACTCCTGAAGCTATTAATTTTATGGCTCGGTATGGCAGGGGATTAATTTGTCTGCCTATCACTCGGCAAAGGCTTGAGGAACTGCAGATTCCCCTTATGGTTCAGCATAACACGGCACAGAATCATACAGCTTTTACGGTATCGGTTGAGGCAAAGATAGGGGTTACTACAGGTATTTCTGCTTTCGACCGTGCTCAGACAATAAAGATGATGATTGATCCAAAGAGTAAACCAGATGATGTGGCTCGTCCAGGGCATGTGTTTCCAATTCAAGCTAGAGATGGTGGGGTTCTTGTTCGCGCTGGTCATACTGAGGCTACAGTTGACTTGGCTAGATTGGCAGGGTTTTATCCCGCAGGTGTTATATGTGAAATCATGAATGATGATGGAACAATGGCTAGACTCCCTAGGCTTGAAGAAATAGCTACGGAGCATGGGTTAAAAATTATATCTATAGCTGACCTGATAGCATATCGCCGCCGCCATGAAAAGCTTGTGGAGAAAGTGGCTGAAGCAAATTTACCGACAAAATACGGCAATTTTACTGCCATGGCTTATAAAAGTAGTGTGGATATCAATCAACATGTCGCCCTCGTTAAAGGGGATATATCGGGTGATTCACCAGTGCTGGTGCGTATACACAGTGAATGTCTCACAGGAGATGTATTTGGCAGCTTGAGATGCGATTGTGGTGATCAGGCCGTATTGGCGATGCAGCAAATTAACGAAGAGGGTCGGGGAGTCTTTCTCTATATGAGGCAAGAAGGGCGAGGCATTGGCCTACATAATAAGATTCGAGCTTATGACTTGCAAGACCAAGGACTAGATACAGTGGAGGCTAATACAGCCTTAGGATTCCCTGCTGATTTGCGAGATTATGGGATTGGTGCCCAGATTTTAGTTGACTTGGGCTTACATAATATAAGACTTCTTACTAATAATCCTCGAAAGGTCGTAGGGCTGGAAAGTTATGGAGTCAAGATAGTGGAAACAGTGCCACTTATAATTCCCCCCAATCCATATAACCTTCGCTATTTGCAGACTAAGCAAGAAAAGTTGGGACACATTTTAAACTTTTAAGGAGGTGAGGGATGGCCAAGTGTTATGAAGGAGAGCTAGTAGGGCAGGGACTTAAGTTTGCTATAATTGTATCTCGTTTCAACGAATTTATAACGTCAAGATTATTGGAAGGGGCCAAGGATGCCTTATTACGTCATAGTGTTGATGGAGCTGATATCGATGTTATCAGGACACCAGGTTGTTTTGAGATTCCCATTATAGCCAAACGCTTAGCCGTAAGCAGTAGGTATAATGCAATAATATGTTTGGGCGCTGTGATTCGTGGTGATACGCCTCACTTTGAATATGTCGCCTCGGAAGTTACTCGAGGAATTGGTAAGGTGAGCTTGGATGCTGATTGTCCAGTAACATTTGGTATAGTCACTGCTGATACCTTAGAACAAGCTATTCAAAGAGCTGGGGCTAAAGAGGGAAACAAGGGTTTTGCTGCTGCGTTAAGTGCTATTGAAATGGCAAATCTCATAAATGCTCTTTCCCGCTAGCAGGAGCACAGGCTACTGAATAACTTTATATATAATATCGCCTTTCCGGACTCGATCGGGAACTTTAATGCCGACGATATCATCAGCTTTTGCCTTTGTAATTTTGGCGTGTTCTATTTGCAGTGATTCTACAATCATCTCAATGTCTGTAGTGTGTCCCTTTATGTGAATTTTATCCCCAACCTTTAATATATCAGTTAAATCAGCACCAGCAACCATTGGTTTGACAAAAAAATCTGTTACTTTAGCAATCGGTATATCCGGCATTACTATTTTTCCTCCTTTCCTTAATTATGAATACCCTTTATAATTATACATCAAGGAGATAGTAATTATCGTTGACTACATTTATAACTGGACCGATGGCATACAGGAGGTAATATACAGACATGTCAATAGAAAAAGCGGAAGATTCTTATAGCTGGGAAAATGTACTTTCCTTTGATCGTCTAAAGAGGGCGGTATTGAATAGGGTTCTAGAAAGGCTGGATATGATGTTTCAGCAAGGTAAACCTGTAAATTCAGAGCAAATCAATGATGCCATTGGTGATGAATGGCAGAAAGTTAAACAGGCGGTCCGAATTTCACCTGCGGCAAGAGAGGCAGCTCATAGGCATATGGAGCATATCGTAATTGAGCAAGTGGACAAGCTAATCCAACAGGATAGAGAGGAATTAGAATCACTGGGAGTCGTAGAAAAGAGTTTGTAAATTGGCTGCACATAGTGACACTAGTTTCGATTCAGAAGTTTCTGCTTTGAACATGGGGCAGATAGCTCAACATTTGAAACTCTTAGATGAACGGTTGGATAACATGGATTCTGTGATTACTTCCCTGGTAGAAAGAGTGATGGAAAAGCCAATAACACTAGAAGTTGTTTGTCCAAAATGTGGCCAATCCATACAAATGAGCATAACTAGTAGTGTACGATTACGGGGTAAAAATTAGATTTTCCCCTTATATAATTGCTTAATCTTCTATAATCTACTTGGTATATACCGGATAACAGCCTGCTAGCCTCGAGTGTTAATGGTAAGGCATATTTAGTTCGTGTTGTTATCTCATTTGATTTACATAGACACCATGGGTATAATAAAAGTGTCGAGCAGAGATGGTAATCAATAAGTAAAGTGCTCGATAAGGAGGAAGTGCATGGCACGGAGACAAGCTATGTTAGGATTATGGTTTTTTCCCAGTATTGGCTCTCCGGCAGCATAGGGGATAGAAGTAGGTGCTTGGAGTGCTGAGGAGAGCTTTGGGAGCTCCTGAGCTCTTTGTTAATGGCTCCTGAGGATAGTAGGAGTAGGGATAAGTTTCCCAAATTACAGGGAAGAGTATAGGAGTAGAAGGTTTTGAGGGCAAGATTTAAG
>JAUXIH010000004.1 GCA_030621105.1 Dehalococcoidia bacterium
AAACTTCGTATCGATATGGAAAGCGCACCAGACAAGGTGAAAGCACTGGATCGGGACATCAAACATCTGCTCGACAAAGAAGAGGCCACTTCTCAGCGAGGTGATTACCAGCAAGCTGCCGAATTGAAATCTGAGAGGCTGCGTCTGGAGCAGGAATACAACAATGCCAGGCATGAATGGCAACAGAAGGACAAAATAGATAGCATTGTAGATGCGGACGATGTTGCCCAGCTAGTATCCCAATGGACAGGTATACCTGCATCTCAAATGTTGGAAACCGAAAGCGACAAGCTGGTCCATATGGAGGAAAGGCTACACGAACAGCTGATAGATCAAGAAGAGGCAGTACGAGCTGTATCAGAAGCCATCAGACGGAGCCGAACCGGGCTTAAAGATCCCCAGCGCCCCATTGGCAGTTTTATATTCCTGGGACCCACCGGAGTCGGTAAAACAGAGCTGGCAAGATCCCTGGCACGCTTCCTGTTCAATGACGAAAACGCTATGGTGAGGTTAGATATGTCGGAGTACATGGAAAAATATTCCGTATCCCGTCTTATTGGTGCTCCTCCTGGCTATGTCGGATATGAGGAAGGTGGCCAGCTAACCGAAGCCGTCCGACGTCGACCTTACAGGGTTATCCTCTTCGATGAGGTGGAAAAGGCTCATCCTGAGGTATTTAGTATCTTATTGCAACTGCTAGAGGACGGTAGGCTTACCGACGGCCATGGCAGGACAGTAGATTTCAAAAACACCGTAGTGATAATGACCAGCAATTTAGGAACAGAGGATCTGCAACACCAAGAGGTTGGTTTTCATCGCAAAGACGAAACTGACGAACAGCGAATGAGAAAATCTGTAGAGACAGCGCTTAAGCAAACCTTCCGCCCCGAGTTGCTAAATAGAATAGATGATGTGCTGATCTTCCACCCCCTGACTCTGGAGAATCTCGAAAAGATCGTCGATCTCATCATCAAAGACGTGGTACAACGCTTGGCTGAGAGAAATCTGAATCTCGAGCTTAGCGCCAAAGCTAAAGCATGGCTGGCAGAAAAAGGATATGACCCCATATATGGAGCTCGGCCACTACGACGAGCGGTACAGAGATATATAGAAAACCCTATTTCAACCGGAATACTACAGGGCAAGTTCAAGGAAGGAGTCACCATAATCGTCGATGTGCAGGATAACAACCTGAGCTTTTCCCCAAGCAAGCCAACGAGTTAATCAAATAGGCAAATTTCAGTATAATAGCCTCCAGTGAAAGAAAAACCAACGAAAAGGGAAGCCTGGGTAGGCGGGTTATCCTTGGCTGTGACTATTGCCCTTTGCGTTGTCGTTATTTACTACCGGAATTCCCTGTTACAGGTAGAGAGCTACGGTTACGTTGGTTGCTTTATCATCAGTGTATTAGCTGGGGCAACCATAGTTGTGCCCATCCCCGGCATCCCTGTGGTATTCACCCTGGGAGGACTACTAAACCCTGTCATCGTTGGAGCTGCCGCTGGCTTTGGTGAAGCGGTAGGAAGCATCTTTGCCTATCTCATCGGCTATGGAGGCAACAGGCTCACGCGGTATGTTAATAACAATCTCTATGCTCGCTTTACCAACATGATACATAACCATGGCTCCAAAGCAGTCTTCTTTATGGCCTCCGCTCTTAACCCGGTATTCTTCCCCTTTGCAGTATTCCTCGGCACGCTTCGCTTTGGCTTACTCAAGTTCTTCCTCCTCACCTGGGCCGGGAGAACCACCAAGGGAATTGCACTGGCTTACATGGGATATTTCGGCCTGCACTTTGTGCTGGATTGGCTCGGCATAAAATTATAAGCTTGAGCTTGCAGGGCCTTTTTTGCTATATTGTGAAAGGAGTGGGGCTGTAGCTCAACAGGGAGAGCGCCTCAATGGCATTGAGGAGGCAGTGGGTTCGAATCCCATCAGCTCCACCAAAGAAACCTAAACTGGTATCTTGCATGATAGCAAATCCCTCTTCTTATTTTTTACCACTAACACAAGTAACGCTGGTAGGTATATAAAGGACATCCTCCTACCCTTAGCATATAAACCAATCAGTCCCCAGAGAAATACGATCCTATATGCGACTTCCTTCCAAATATGTTATTTTTACATTAGTTAGTGTGGTAGATAATAACAAAATTGCAAGGAGATGAAGATGACACTATCATTAATAAGCACCGCTTTTAGCCCAGGAAGTAAGATCCCGCATATATATACCTGTGATGGAAAGGATATAGCACCACCGCTCACCTGGCACGGTTCACCTGAAGGAACCAGAGCTTTTACACTAATAGTGGATGATCCTGATGCCCCTGGTAAAGTATTCACACACTGGGTTATATTCAATATCCCTGCCAGTGCTCATGAACTTCTGGAGGCCACTCCTAGAAAGGAACAGTTGAGTAACGGCGCCATCCAGGGAATGACTGATTTTGGCAGAATTGGTTATGGTGGACCCTGCCCACCACGTGGTCCTGCGCACCGATACCATTTTAGCTTGTATGCACTAGATAAATCGCTGGAGTTAAATGCTGGGGCATCTAAAGAACAAGTGCTCGAAACCATGAAGGGACACATCCTCGCCAAAGCGCAACTCATCGGCCTATATCAACGCTAGTCGGCGTTAGTAGTGCTTTTACCCTAGAAAAACAACAATCCTTTCAGGGCTACCATACTTCCTATTTCGTAGCCCTGACCACCACAAAAGATCCTTCACCATACCCTCGCTTTACTATAGCCGTCTCGTCTTGACCACCAGAGGGATGGAAAATAGCCTGAGCAAACACCATTCCCCCAAACCCTGTTCCCTGAAGGGCAGAAATAACTTCCGGTATCGAGCGAAAAACCGCTACCCGGTAAAATTCACTGCTCTGCTTATGCTTATCATATAATTGTCCTACAGGGCTAGTCACATCAATAAAGGCAATGATGATATAAGCTCCAGATTTCAAGATACGATAACTCTCCTTCAGGGAAAGCTCAATATCATCGACGAAACATATGGTAGTAACCAATAAGGCACAGTCAAACATACAGTCACGGAATGGCAATGCTTCAGCCACACCCTGGACAACCTCTATCCCCCTACCTCGCGCCACCTTTCCCATATTAATAGATGGCTCAACTCCAATCCCTATATCCAGAGGCGCAGCAAATCTGCCACTACCTACCCCTATTTCAATACCATTGCCTGATAGGGGCAACAACTGACGGATAGCCTCAAGCTCTGCCTCATAAATAGACTTGTGCCTGACAAACCAGTCGTCATACTGCACTGCATAATGCTCAAAAGGTGCTATTCCCACTGCAAATCCCTTTTCCATAACACCACATTAATCACATCAAAAACTGAATACCACAGATTCTGTCACCTTCTCCAAACTATGATGCAGTAAATCCCGATCCGCCTTTCGGACATCCAGTACTCGAGTAAAGATTCTCTGCCTCTCAGACTCCAAGTGCTTGGACTCTCCCATTAGCGGCTTGAGAATAAGCCTGTTGCCTCCAAAGAAAATATAATCCAAGCGGTACCCGGAAAAGTTCTCATCAATTCGATTGCCAACTCTCCGTAAAAAGTCCTTTTTCTGCTCTTCAGTTCTGCGAGCAAACCTTTTCGAGCTACTCCCACCCTTTCGGTGCTTCTTATGGATATGCCCCGTGCCCACCTTCCATTTCACCAGATTATCATGGTCAAACACCCCTATGGCATAAGAGCCCCAGGTTACCAACACAACACCTATAAAATATCCTCGCCCCACCAGATCATATAAAGATGAGACATCAACATCTCCAGTTATACTTTCTTCCCCGGTAATGGGAAAGGGTGGCACTACTATATGCCTGTGACCCTGTTCCTGCCAGAATACCACAGCGCCAGTAGCATGCTTCTCGATTTCCTGAGTGACAGCCTTAATGCTAATTGAAGATATAATCTCTCCATACAAGGCATCCCTACTATTAAAGGATAACTCGTTTATCAGATGAGGAAAGGACATGGGCGTTACATATATCGTGATATAGTTTCCCGAGCTTGCCTTAAGTCGGAACAAAAAATCACACAATTGCATCCTGGTATACATTTCTCGTTTCATAGCACTCTCCACTCGCTAAGCTCCGCAACAAAAAGTAGCCTGAATTCATTCTAAGCCACACTGAGAAGTTGAGCAAGATCCATGACAAATCTGTAGCCTGAACTGGAATACAGTGCTTCTCATTTACATTAAATTAGTCTAAACTTTATCGCTATGGCCTCTTTAAAATATAACCCTCAAGAAATAGAGAAAAAGTGGCAGAAAAAATGGGCGAGAGACGGCCTCTACAAAGTTAAGGAAACCAGTGATCGTCCCAAATTTTATGCTCTGACCATGCTTCCTTACACCTCAGGAGATCTTCACATTGGGCACTGGTATGCCATGGTGCCATCAGATATCTATGCCCGATTTAAGAGAATGCAGGGCTACAACGTTCTCCACCCCATGGGGTTCGATGCCTTTGGCTTACCTGCAGAGAATGCCGCTATTAAGCACGGAATTCATCCCTATAAGTGGACAATGAATAACATAGAAAATATGCGCCGCCAGTTAAAGAGCATAGGCGCCATATACGATTGGGACCGAGAGATAATAAGCTGCCTTCCTGAATACTATAAGTGGACTCAGTGGTTTTTCCTCAAAATGTATAAAGCGGGACTAGCCTATCGCGCCAAGGCACCTGTTAACTGGTGCCCCAAATGTCAGACCGTGTTGGCTAATGAACAAGTAGTAGGAGAAGGAATATGTGAACGCTGCAGCACACCAGTTGTCAAAAAGAATCTCGAACAATGGTTCTTTAAAATCACGAAGTATGCTAACGAACTTCTCGATTTCAGTAACATAGATTGGCCAGAGCGTATCAAGACAATGCAAAGTAACTGGATTGGCAAGAGCGAAGGCGCAGAGATCTCCTTTGCTCTGGATCATAAAGGAACACCTCAAAAAGAAATAACAGTGTTCACCACTCGGCCAGACACAGTATTCGGAGTAACATTCTTCCTGCTTGCTCCAGAACACCCCCTGGTCTCTCAGCTAACCACTCCCGACCATAAAATAGAAGTAGAGCAATACATTGCTTGGTGTCAACGGCAAACTGAATATGAACGAACAGCACTAGGCAGGGAAAAGACAGGTGTTTTTCTGGGAAGCTATGTCACCAATAGATTAAACAATGAGAAGATTCCCATCTACATCACTGATTATGTGTTGATGAGCTACGGCACTGGTGCCGTGATGGGAGTCCCTGCACATGATGAGCGCGATCTGGACTTTGCCAGAAAGCTTAATCTGCCAGTTACCCCTGTAATTGCCTCACCAGAAACCCTAGAAGAAGAAGCAGAAATACCCTACACCTCTCCAGGAATAATGATTAATTCTGGTGATTTCACTGGTCTGAGCAGCAAACAGGGATATGAGGCAATATGTTCTCTGCTGGAGAGAAAGGGATGGGGCAGGAAAACTACTAGCTACCGCATCCGAGATTGGCTTATATCTCGACAGCGATATTGGGGCGCACCAATTCCAATGGTTTACTGTGATAAGTGCGGCATAGTTCCCGTGTCAGAAAAAGAGCTGCCCGTATTGCTTCCTCAGGACGCCCAGTTTAAGCCTACTGGCGAGTCCCCATTAAAATACTGCCAGCACTTTGTCAACACGACATGCCCCAAATGCGGACGACCAGCACGAAGAGAGACCGATACCATGGATACCTTCATGTGCTCCAACTGGTATTACCTGAGATACACCAGCCCTGACTCCAACAATGCCCCCTTCGATCCTGAGAAAATACACTTTTGGATGCCAGTAGATTTGTACACCGGCGGCGCAGAGCATGCCGTCATGCACCTGCTATATGCACGTTTTTTCACCAAGGCTATACGCGACATGGGGTTGATTAACTTCGGCGAACCATTCACCAAGCTATTCAACCAGGGTACCGTCATTTATCGTGGCAGCAAGATGAGCAAATCGAGGGGCAACGTCATTGCACCAGACAAATACGTAACCACACTGGGAGCTGATGCCGTGCGTGGCTATATTATATTCATTGGCCCCTGGGAACTGGGCGGTGAGTGGAGCGACAGCGGCATTGTAGGCATAAGCAGGTGGTTAAATCGAATCTGGAGCCTGATCACCGAAACAGCTTACGTCAGCAAAGACATACAGTCTGAAGCTGAAAGACAACTACAACATGCCACCCACAAGACAATTAAAAAAGTAACTGAAGACTTAGAGAAATTTCGCTTCAATACCATGCTCGCAAGCCTTATGGAGTTCACTAACTACCTCGCCAAAGTTAAGCAAGAAAGTGAAGTTGGGAATTCCTTATGGACAGAGGCCACCACATATCTATTATTACTCCTGGCTCCCACTGCCCCACACATAGCGGAGGAACTATGGGAGAAAACAGGCCACCCCTATAGTATCCACAACCAGCACTGGCCTGAATTCAACGCAGAGCTAACCAGAGAAGAGACATTTACCATGGTCATCCAAGTAAATGGTAAATTGCGGGATAGGGTAAGCGTTCCTGCTAATATCAGCGAAACTGAGGCCAAGAAGGTGGCACTAACACGAGATAAAATCAAGAATTACACCAGCGGAAAGACAATCGCTAAGGTTATTTATGTGGCTAAACGACTGGTTAGCATAGTAGCAAAATAACAATTACCAGGCTTCACACTTTTCAAAGGCAGAGGAGGAAAATGCAGATAACTTTCATCGGAGCGGGAACCATGGGAGAGGCAATGATAAAAGGGCTGCTGCACAATAATGTAGCCAAAGTTGAGGAGATCATAGTCAGTGACATCAACCAGACTCGCCGCAACACATTAAGCTCTCAATACGGAGTAAAAACCATGGAGGACAACAAGTCAGCATCAGCACAAAGTGACATGATAATTTTGGCTGTAAAGCCACAGGACCTGGGCAAAATCATAGAACAAGTAGGCGCTCTTAAATCAGAGCAATGTGTGCTGTCCATAATGGCAGGAGTCAAGCTATCCGAGTTGTGCGATAGGATAAAGCATCATTCAATCATACGAGCCATGCCCAACATGCCAGCCCAGATCGGACAAGGTATCAGTGTCTGGATAGCATCCAGCGAAGTCAGTGCTCAACAGAAAAAGATGGCGGAATCCATCCTCAGTTCTTTAGGCCAACAGATTCAGGTCACTGAAGAAAAATACCTGGATATGGCTACAGCATTGAGTGGCAGTGGACCGGCATATGTCTTTCTATTCATTGAGGCCCTTATTGATGCTGGAGTACATATTGGTCTATCTCGCGATGTATCGGAAAGGCTGGTCATGCAAACCACCCTGGGTTCTATTCTCACCCTGCAACAGAGCAGCAAGCATCCTGCCGAGCTAAGAAATCTGGTAACCTCACCAGGGGGGACCACAACTGAAGCTCTCCTTAAGTTAGAGGAAGGAGGACTTCGCTCTCTATTTATCGAGGCTGTAACTGCTGCCTATAATAAGGCTAAACATCTGTAGCAGAAAGCACAATAATCCAATCAGGCAACAGAATGAACTCCACGATATATGATTCTAAATGGTATGCTCTCAGCCTACGCGAAGACAGGTTACTGGTAAAGAAAATACTCCAGCTTTTAAATCCACAACCGGAGGACACAATTCTCGAGGTGGGGTGCAGTCGTGGATTCCTAACAAGAAGGATACAGCACTACAGTAAAAACACCCTGGGAATTGATATAAATAGTGAGGCTATCTCCCGGGGAGTAACCAAAAACCTAGTTTGCATGGATGCTACAAAGTTAGGTTTCCCCACAAACACCTTTGACAAGATTTACTCTTGCCATGCCATCGAGCATATTCCCGACCTGGAAAAAGCACTGGGGGAGATGGCCAGGGTGCTAAAAACAAAAGGAAAGCTGGTACTAGTTTATCCTGCAGAACCAATCCGAGGGATTTTTGCCATCAGGGCTTCTATCCTGATGTTCAAAAATCCCTTCCACGGCAGGGAAATCCACGTTCATAAACTCAGCCCCAAGACAATACGCAAACTGGCACAAACACATCACATGAGGCATGTGGAGAGCCACTTCTCCCTATTAATGAGCCCCCAATATTCTACAGTCCTGCAAAAAGAGAGCTAATAACAACAGGTAGCTTGTATTCCAACAACAGATACAGGAAACTTAGGTCACCAAACTTTCATTTTAGGAGACATTGGGAGTTTCCCCAGGATGCATCTTTTGCCACTTATCTAATAGCTGATCATGGGTTTCCTGATGCTCCGGATCAGGCACACAAGCATCTACAGGACACACTTCAGCACATTTTGACGACTCATGAGCACCAACACACTCAGTACACTTTTCAGAGTCAATCACGAAGATAGTTTCTCCCTCGCTAATTGCCTGATTGGGACATTCTGCTGCGCAAACCCCACAGCTTATACAATCATCAGTAATCTTATACGCCACCTTGTCTACCTCCTGTACACCTTAATAATTTTGGCACTTATATTATACTGTGTTTACCCTCACCACACGAGGAGTCTTGGAACTACCCACAGGAAAATTTTTCCCTGAGTGCCCGTTCCACATGGTCAGGAACCATACCTGCGACAGACCCACCACACCTGGCAACTTCCTTTATAAGGCTAGAACTAATACATTGGTACTGATGTGTTGTCATCAAACAAAGCAACTCGACATTTGGAGCTAGTTTTTTATTCATCTCAGCCATCTCAAACTCTTTCTCAAAATCAGAATTCATCCTCAATCCCCGAATCATCATTTTGCTTGACATCCTTCGCACAAAATCCACGGTGAGACCATCATAAGTTTCAACATATACATTCGGCAGATCAGTTATTGCCCCCCTTACCATATCCACTCGCTGCTCCACAGAAAAGAGCATTACTTTGTCTGGCCTATCATAAACACCAATAACAAGCCTATCAAAAAGAGTAGCTGCCCGCCTTATAATATCCACATGCCCATTGGTAATAGGATCAAAGCTACCAGGATAAACTACTATGCCCATAACTCACTCCTCCGATACATTGAAACCATGGTATCACCGTACCGACGTTGCTTTATCAATTCCAATTCACTGCAAGCAACACCGAGCGAAACACGACTGGAATGACAAACCACAATTATAGTATTCCTATCAACAAGATCTGATTTGGCCAACCGGGTCAACACGCTGTTTATAGAAGTATCTGAATATGGAGGGTCAGCAAATACAACATCATATTTACTGCTTAGTTTCGGAATTATCTCTCCTACCTCATAGCAATAAACATGAGCATTGGATAAGAATCCTGTACGGCGTAAATTGTCATCAATAATGCGACAACATTCCCTATTCTGGTCTACAAAGTCCACCCAGCCCCCCCCTTGACTAAGAGATTCGATACCCAAAGCCCCACTCCCTGCATACAAATCAAGAATTCGAGATTCATTAAGGCAGCAAGTTTGCAACATTGAAAGAATAGCCTGCTTTACCAGGCTGGTCGTTGGCCGCACCATCCCTTTACTGGGAACCTTTAGATAAATCCCTTTAGCCTTACCGCTAGTAACTCGCATTTACACAACCGTAAAATTATACTGTGGAGGTTACGGCATTTCAAGCAATATGACTGAAACTAAAATTACGGAATAACTCTGTCATCAGCTTCGGGAACAAATAATACACGATAAAGTAAATCATGGGCTATTTCATGGAATTCAGGTCTCCGTGTACTTGTGACACCTCCGGATTCAGTAAGCCGATAAAAGGCAAGTTGCGATACTCCTCCTTGTAGTCCAGCCCATAGCCAACAACAAACCGATCAGGTATCTCAAATCCAACATACTTAAGGGGGATATCTACAAGCCGCCGCGCGCGCTTATCAAGCAAAGTGCAAATATTAAGACTAAGAGGATTATGGGCACGAAGATGAGTGAGAAGGTAATTCAGCGTCATTCCTGTATCCACGATATCTTCAACCATCAGCACATGCTTGTTAGTTATACTGCTATCAAGATCTTTGGTAATCTTCACCACCTGGCCATCCCCCCCATAGTTTGATATAGCCATAAAATCCACTGTGACAGGCAGGGAAATCTGTTGAATGATGTCAGCCATAAAACAAATAACACCCCTCAGGACTCCAACCATAACTATCTGTTGGCCAGCATAGTCACGAGAGATCTGCTTAGCCAAAATTTTCACGCGACGCTGAATTTGACTGCGGCTGAAAAGCACTTTGTTGACTTGACCTATCTTGACTTCGCCCAATGGGCCATAGCCATATTTAACCAATAATTTTACAAAATCATCCTTGGCAAGTAATTTTATGTTAACATCGGGGTAAAGCTGCTTGAGTTGCCGTACTTTGCGATTCTTTTCAGTTATTAAGCTTTGCTTCAACGTAGTGAGCTCCACATACAAATCCAGCTCAGGCAAGTAGAAGTCCGGCGTAAACATCTCAGCTATAGCTCCCTCTTTCCAGCAAAGGGGAAATGCGCGAGGTTCATAAAGCCATTCAATGCGATAGAAATCCAGAAGTTTGGCAAACTCAGATTCGCTTGGATGGGCGAAACTGGCTGGACGCAGCGACGCAGTAGGCAATTGAGGCGCTTCAGTCAAGAGTATATGTTTCCTGTCTTTCTCGTATTCCTGTTTCAGTACTTGCTTCGACTCTGTTCGCTCCAATATAACTGCACAGATATCGACAACGCTGCGAAGGAAACTGTTATCCGATTCTGAGAACTGGTGAGGGTCATGAGTATAAACTCTCATTTCCCCAACAACCTCATCCTGCTTAATGATAGGAACTCCTAATATGGAGGAGATCCTCTGTGCCTCTGCTGTCTGATGATGCTGCACTCTCTCATCTTTGGTAGCATCCGCAACAAACACCGTTTCGCCATCAAGAATTTCGGGAAGGCTTTTACGAGCATCAAGGGGTCCTTTTTTCAAGTAGATATCGCTGAGACCATAAGCTCCGGCAGTAAGTAAATATTCATGTTGTGGCGCCAGAAAGGAAATACGACAGCCATTCGCATGTACCGCTTTGGCAGCACTCTTAGCTATGGAATTATAAACCTTCCTGGAGCTAAGTGCGGAGTTGGCTACTTTGGTTATTCGCTTCAGAGCTGAATAGTAACTACCCCTGCGGTTGCCCATTCATTTCACCATTCATTCACATTTAGTAAACCCACAATTGGGACAAATGCTACATCCCTCTTGATAAACCAATGTGGCACCACAATCAGGACATTGCCCTCCTACCCCACTGGATGCATGGACCACTGTAGCCTCATCGTTGTTAACTAGAGTGTTATCAGGCACTACTGGAGTATCTTGCACCAAGAGCATCTCCGAGCCACTGAAACTCTCACCACTACCGCTATCACCATATTTCTGCAGCACGCTAGCGATAGCATCAGCACATGAGAGAACAGCATGTCCTTTCTCCCACGCAATGAAAGGACAACGTATGCCACGGAGATGTCTGACAATGGAATCTACCTCTATTCCAGACCTCAAAGCTAAAGAAATGAGACGGCTAATCGCCTCCAGCTGTGCCGCAGCACAACCTCCAGCTTTACCTAAAGTAGCAAAAACCTCAAATATGCCCTGGTCATCAAAGTTAACCGTGACATAAATATAGCCACACCCAGTACTGACCCTTTCAGTGATACCACGAGTAACTTTAGGCCTTTTCCGGGGAAACAATCCTCCCTCAGTTTTTCTTGCCCCGTCTCCCACAGTAAGAACTTGACCAGCCCGACTTCCATCCCTGTAGATAGTTATTCCCTTTAATCCTTCATGGTAAGCTAACATATAAACCCTAGCTACATCCTCACGGGTAGCATTATGGGGGAAATTGACTGTTTTAGAAACAGCGCTATCAGTAAACTTTTGAAAAGCTGCTTGCATTTTAACATGCCACTCTGGCGCAATATCATGAGCAGTAACAAATAACTCTTTTACCTCCGATGATATATCAGACATATCCTTGAGTCTTTTCCCCTCAGCTAAATCCTTCATCAGGTCTGAGGAATAAAAGCCACCTTGCTTAGCAGCCTCTTCAAAATACGGGTTTATCTCTATGAATTCCTCGCCATCTAAAATGTGCCGCTTGTAACTCAGTGCAAATGCAGGTTCGATCCCGCTAGAGCAATTCGCGATGATACTCAGACTACCAGTAGGGGCAATAGTCGTGCGAGAAGCATTGCGGTATCGGGGACCATCGGCCACATCGTAAATGCTTCCTTCAAAGGCAGGAAAGACACCCCTCTCCTTCCCCAATTCTATAGAAGCCTCGTTAGATTTATCGGAGATAAAATAAGCTATCTCCTTTGCCACAGTAAGTCCTCGCTCACTATTGTAGGGAATACCAAGCTGAAACAACATGTCAGCGAAACCCATCACCCCCAAACCTATCTTTCTGGTAGTCTTGGTAGCCCTGTCGATATCAGGCAAAGGAAAGCAATTAACGTCGATAACATCATCAAGGAAGCGGACAGCACTCCTGACCGTACGATACAATCTGTCATAGTCAATTTCCACTCCCCCCCCTTGGTGCACCAGCATATGGGATAAATTTATCGAGCCCAGATTACAGGACTCAAAAGGAAGCAGGGGTTGCTCTCCACAAGGATTGGTGCTCTCTATCCTGCCCAGTTGTGGCGTAGGATTGTACCTGTTTACCTGGTCAATGAATACAATGCCTGGATCTCCAACACTCCAGGCCATATCCACTATGGAGTCAAACATTCCTCGGGCATCGACCTCGCCAGTCACTTCACCTGTTCGCGGGTTGATTAGCTGATATTGAGCGCCTTGTTCCACTGCCCGCATAAAACTATCAGTTATGGCAACTGATAGATTGAAATTGGTCAAGGCATCAGGATCCCTCTTGACCGTGATGAAATGAAAAATATCTGGGTGGTCTACCACCAATATTGCCATATTGGCCCCACGTCGCATACCACCTTGCTTAATCACATCTGTAGTAGTATCAAAGGTACGCATAAAAGAAATAGGCCCACTGGCAACCCCTCCGGTTGAGCCAACTATATCCTTTTCAGGCCTCAGCCGAGAGAAGGAAAATCCCGTACCTCCCCCGCTTTGATGTATCAGGGCAGTACATTTAACCGCATCAAAAATAGATTCCATAGAATCTTCAATGGGAATAACAAAACAGGCTGACAATTGCCCCAACTTGCGGCCAGCATTCATCAGGGTTGGAGAATTAGGGAGGAAATCCAAATTCGCCATGAGCTGATAGAAAGTCTCCTCCCATGCAGAAACATCTTTTGTGGAACCGTAATTGTGCTCAGCGAAGGCTATATGTCGAGCTACACGTCGAAATAGCTCCTGAGGAGTCTCAGCAACCTTACCTGTCGCATCTTTAGACAAATATCTCCTCTCCAAAACCCGCGAAGCATTATCACTAAGCTCAATTCCCGAGATAACCTTGGTTCCTGACTGGGGGGAAAATTCCTCATCAGCAAGAACCTCGTTAATCATATCCTGCAGCTCAGGTGACGATACCCCACGCGATGGGGAGATAAACGTCTCCATACCAGGTAACGGTCGAACTACTCTTAACTTCTCGGTTACCTGCTCGGTAAACTTCTCCAGCATCTTCCGGTCAGTTATCCCCGTGGACTCAGCAGCAGCAAAAACAGCTTGAGCTACCTGCTCCTGAGTAGCGAATTTAACTCGATTGGATTTTCTGCCTGCGCGCATCTTTCCCCGTGCCCTCCCCCAACCGCTAGGCTGAATGATCTACAAGCTGGGAAGGTAATAGTGACAGCTGTCCTGATGCTGCCTCAGCACTGCTCCCAGCTAAACTATCTACTTCTTGCTTCAAGACACCAATATCATCAAACTTGCGATAAACACTGGCAAAACGAATATACGCTATATGATCCAAATTTTTAAGCCCTTCCATAACCATATCCCCAATCAAAGAGCTAGGAAATTCAAGCTTACCCGAGCGATAGAGATCAGCTTCAATATTATCAATGAGTTCATCCACAGCACCTATCGGAATAGGACGTTTCTCGCAGGCCTTACGAATCCCAGAAGCCAGCTTACCCCGATTGAACTCCTCGCGGCGATTATCATTCTTAATGACAAAGATACTATGAGCTTGCACACGCTCATACGTAGTAAAGCGAGAGCCACAAGCAAGACATTTCCTGCGCCGCCTTACCCCTTCATCCAGACTTCTCGAGTCCACTACCCTCGATTGCCAGCCACCACAATAAGGACACTTCATAAAATTGCCCCCAACATCTATACTACTTAGAAATTCTACCACTATATATAGTGACATGCAATGGCCCAATTCTTGAATGGGCACTAAAGTTAAGAGGGTTGTTGCTCACTGCACAGAGAGCTTGCTATTACTGCCATAACTATATGGGCACTTATCATTTAGCAGGTTGCTATTGAAATACCATGGGCACGCAGTAACAAAACTAATCAGATGTTACTCCGCCGGAATCAACCAGATAAAGATTAATCTGGTCACGAATTTTCTTAGCTGTACTCCTCGCAGCTTCAGCAAAATCAGCATCTCTCGAGGCATATAAAATCTGGCGCGACACAGCAATAATCGCCTTGCCTCCTCCAATACCAACTCCATAACCAATCGCTGAAGCTAAATCTCCCCCCTGGGCACCAATGCCAGGGATAAGTAAATGCATGGAGGGACACATCGAGCGGACTTTCTCTAATTCCTTAGGATAAGTAGCTCCTACCACAAGTCCAACATTACCATGCACATTCCACTCTTTCGCCTTTGCTGCCACCGCCATATATAGGGGTAAGCCATCAATACTAAGATCCTGAAAATCTGAGGAACCCAAATTCGACGTCCGACAAAGAATGAATATCCCCTTAGCACTATAGCTAATAAACGGTTCTATAGAATCGAAGCCAAGGTAAGGACTGACAGTAATAGCATCAAAGTTGAAAACCGAGAACAAAGCTCGGGCATAAGCCTCGGCACTATGGCCTACATCTCCACGCTTAGCATCGCCAATTATGGGAATACTATCTGGTATATACTCAATAGTCCGTTGCAGGGTAACAAGTCCAGGAATACCCAACGCCTCATAAAAGGCCAAATTAGGTTTATAGGCACATACCAGATCTTTTGTAGCATCGACAATAGCTTTGTTGAACTCAAGAACACCTGAAAGCGGCATGTGCGCAGGATCAGGATCGAGCCCAACACAAAGTAAACTCTTATTCTTCTCGCTGGCAGCCAGTAACTTGTCGGTAAAGTTCATTACACCGATAAATAATATCAGGAGCTATTTCCAAATTAAAGCTTCATGCCTACAGGACATGTCCTCACACACACTAGGAAGAACTCCGTATATAGGAGAGAGCAGGGGCTGATCTAGTGCTCTCTCCTATTATACTACAGCGAAACATAAAGAAGCCCTATTGCCACGAAATTCTAGATGGCTGTGGGGTAACTCCTGTACGCCCCTTAAGAGCATCGTTCAGTTGAGAGCTAGAATAGCCCTGCCCCGCGCGGCGTCGTATAAAGGAAGGAACATCAAGGGCATTCCCCTCTCCTTTCAATAACCTGCGTAGCTCTTGAGCATCAGGTGCACCCCTGCCATACTGAGAAGAGAAACCTGTCGCAATAACAGTAATCTTAACCTCACCATCCAAATCTTTATCAGGCACCACACCAAAAATAATGTTGGCCCTAGGATCAACCGCCTGACCAATAATCTGGGCAGCTTCATTACATTCAAAGAGGGTAAGACTATCATCTCCCGTAACGGTAAATAGCACACCCTGAGCTCCCCTGACAGCAACATCGAGCAGGGGACTGGCTAAAGCCGCTCTGGCAGCTTCAGCAGCTCGGTTTTGACCGCTGCCTTTCCCACTGGACATCCATGCCGGACCGGCATTCTGCATCACCGATCTTACATCAGCAAAGTCCAGGTTAATCAAACCAGGGACGGTAACCACCTCTGAAATAGCCTGCACTCCCAAACGAAGGGCGTCATCAGCTAATTTGAAAGCACTGTCAACACTTGTCTTGGCATCACAAAGTCGGAGAAGGCGATCATTAGGAATAATGATCAGGGTGTCAACTTTGCTGGTTAAGTTCATAATGCCTTCTTCTGCTTTCTCCATGCGGCGTCCACCTTCAAAACTAAAAGGCTTGGTTATCACACCAATTGTGAGAGCACCGGATTCCTTAGCAACTTCAGCGACGGTAACAATACCACCAGTGCCAGTCCCTCCTCCCATACCTCCGCTGATAAAAACCATATCTGCTCCTTCAACAACTTCCTCAATTACCTGGCGGCTTTCCTCGGCTGCCTTAAGTCCAAGTTTGGGGTCCCCGCCTGCGCCCAAGCCCCTAGTTAACTTTTCGCCCAGCTGAATTCGGGCCGGCGCTTCAGCCAGCATTAAAGCCTGCGCATCAGTATTCATGGCAATGAAATCAACACCCTTGATTCCTTGACGGACCATGCGAGTAACAGCATTACACCCACCTCCCCCAATACCTATAGCCTTGATTCTCGCCGGCGCCGGTGTATAAATTGTCTTTGACATTGGTGCCTCCTTTCTAAAAGTATTTAAGGTTCCATGACCTAGGAACGGAATATTTTTCGAATCAAGCTAACAAACCCACCAAAAACACCACCTCTCTTAATCTGCCAGGCGGATGGTTCTCTATCCCTCGCCTGCCACAGAACTAATCCCACAGTGGTAGCATAAGCAGGATCATAAAGAATATCAGTAATGCCATAGATATCTGCATATGGTTGCCCTTTACGTACAGGCATCCGCAGCGCTGCTCGCCCCAATTCATCGAGCCCCTCTAAGTTGGAAGTACCACCGGTGAGTACCAAGCCATGTGGTGCTAGAGATTGGTAATCAGTGGTCGGCATCTCAAGAAGGATAAGCTCAAATAGCTCTTCCATCCGTGACCTGATAATATTACACAGATCACGATGAGAAGCCGTGTGCCCATTCTCCAGACCGAGGTCCTCTACCTGGTCATCTTCCATATCTGGCATAACATTGCCGTATCTCTTTTTCATCCTCTCTGCTACCGTGAAGGGCAATCCCAGCCCAATAGAAAGATCACTGGTAATCTGATATCCTGCTACTGGAATAATAGATGTATGGTAAATACTGCCATCTTTAAAGACAGCTATATCAGTAGTGCCCCCGCCAATGTCAGCCATGATAACCCCCGCATCCATTTCCTGGGGAGTTAATACAGCTTCTCCACTAGCCAATGGCTCCAGGATAAGATCAGCAACTTCTATTCCAGCGGAGCGAATGCACTTGGCCAGATTCTGTACTGAAGATACTGAAGCAGTAATGATGTGAGTTTCTACATCCAGCCTGGTACCGTGCATGCCCACTGGCTTTTTCACCCTCTCCTGTCCATCTAAAGCATAGTAACGAGGGATAGCATGCAACACCTTCTTCCCTTCAGGCACAGGAGCACCACGAGTTGTAGACAGCACCCGCTTGAGATCCTGAAGGCGCACTAACCGGTCACTATGTGGAATAGATACCACCCCATGATTGTTAATACTAGTTACATGCCTGCCGGTAACTCCTACGTAAGCAGAATCTATACGTAGACCACTAACTTTTTGGGCTTCCTTCACCGAACTAGCTACAGAACTCTTGGCCTCATCCATGTTAACAACAATACCTTTATGCAAGCCATGCGAGGGAACCACCCCCAAACCAATAACTTCAATATCATCCCGTGACTTTACATCTGCCATGATCGTAGCTATCTTGGTTGTCCCTACATCAATAGCCGTAACAATTCTCTTTGCCATTTTAACCTCCTTGCTTGACCCTTAATTTTTCACTCAAGGCGTTCAGCCACTCGCATCTTGGCACTGCGGCTGCGCGGATTGGTTTCCCTCTCCTCTTCAGACGGTCTAATAATCTTCTTGGTTATCAACTTCAGAGATGGTGGACTTATATGCCCACTGGAGGCACAACGCATAAACTCTTTAACTATGCGATCTTCCAAGGAGTGATAACTGATAACCACGAGCCTCCCCCTAAAATGAAGCAAGTTAACAGCTTGCTCGAGGGCCAGTCTCAAATTCTCAAGCTCGCTATTAACAGCTATCCGAAGTGCCATGAAGATCCTGGTAGCAGGATGAATTCTGCCTCGCCTGCGACCCGCAACCCGTTCCGCTATATGAGCAAGCTCCAACGTATTGGTAATCGGGCGAGCCTCGACAATACATCTGGCCATCCGCCTGTTATAACGTTCCTCACCATATTCCCTAAAAATACGAGCTAACTCCTCCTCCGAATAGGTATTAACAATATTCGCAGCATTCAAATCCTGAGAGGTATCAAACCTCATATCCAAAGGAGCATCACGTCGAAAGCTAAAACCACGTTCCGATACATCCAACTGCATGGACGAAAGACCAAGGTCAAACAGAATGCCATCCACCGGGTAAAAATTAAGTCTGCGACAGATATCTTCAAGATTATTGAAGTTATCGTTAACTAAGGTAACTTTGTCACGATACATACTAAGATTAGAACGAGCTATGCTGACTGCCTCGCAGTCAGCATCAATGCCCAAGAGATCACCCTCTGGGAAAATATGATGCAGAATGGCAGCAGCATGCCCTCCCAAACCCACAGTACAATCAACAAACCTTCCTGCACGTTGGGCTTGCAATCCTGCTATGGCTTCCTCCACCATCACGGGCACATGAACTGAAGACATCATCATAGTCGCCATCTACACACCGAATTCCTCAATAATTTGTGATTCCTGTTGTTCAGCTATAGTTTTCTCTTCCTCTAAAAGCTTTTCATTCCATAACTCAATACGGTCATTAGCTCCCACAACAGCAGCTACATCAGTAATCTCCGCATATTCTCGCAAACCTGCCGGAAGCATGATCCGGCCCTGTTTATCAAAAGAAGCATTAAAGGCAGATCCAAAGACTATTCGATTCAACCTTCTCCGCTTGAGAGGACTCACCACCCTGGCAGCCAGTTCACCAGCTAACTTATCCCATACATCTGTGGGGTAAACTTCGAGGCACTTATCCATCCCCCTCTTTAGCATCACACTTCCCTTCGTCTGCCGCCTAAAATTAGGGGGCAAGGGAACCCTGCCTTTCTCATCGATCTTATAGGTATATGTACCGTAAAACATGTTCTATCTAATTCCTTAGCTCTACTTAACCCTCTTCCATTAATTGTTACTGTGCACAGATTGGCTAAGAGCCCTATCAATGGTTCCAGGTTTGGCATAGAAAAAAGACCTTCCATTGTTACTGAGCCCCTCTCCTACTACTCCCACAGCAACCAGGTTTTGTATTTCACGTTGTACCACAGATTTATCTACATCGTGATAGGCCAAAATACAATCAGCAGTAAACCTCATCTGAGGATACTTGGCACAAAAAAGGAGCACCTGTCTTTGTACCGGATTAAAGAGAGTCTGCCGTTGTGACTTCACTGACCAGGTGTCTGCTACATTTATCATCACAATACTACCCATTACTCCAAATTTCCCCACTTTTCCCCACAAATCTATTGTAACCCACCATACCCGTATCTTGTCAATACCCTTTTAGTACTTTTTCAAGTTTCTTGTAACTTAAATTGAAACATCCCAGGAATAAAACTCGCCAGAACAACTTAATTTCCATCGTGACTTGATAAATGCTAAGATAGCCGAGAGAAAATTTTTCGCGAGGAGCCAATGCGTATCGATATTTTGTGTCTTTTCCCCGACATGTTTATTTCTCCGTTTGAGCAAAGCATTATCAAGCGGGCCAAGGAGAGTAACCTGCTCAATATTGTGATACACGATATCCGTGACTATACGCACGATAGTCACCACACCGTCGACGATTATCCCTATGGCGGCGGACCTGGCATGGTTCTCAAACCCGAGCCTATTTTCGAGCTGGCAGAGACCATACAGCACGGAGTTGACACAGGCGACATGCCCGTCGTACTACTTACCCCTCAAGGCAAGCTGCTGACCCAGAAAATTGTTCGAGATTTAGCCCTCCAACCACACCTGATGTTGATTTGCGGCCATTACGAGGGAATCGATGAGCGAGTCCATGAACACCTGGCCACAGACGAGATAAGCATCGGCGATTATGTATTGAGCGGGGGGGAATTAGCTGCCATGGTTATGGTAGATGCCATAACCAGACTTATACCTGGAGTGTTAGGATCCGAGGAATCTGCAAAAGATGACTCACATAGCAATGGGCTGCTAGAATATCCACAATATACCAGGCCCGAGACATATCGAAGCTGGTCAGTACCATCAATATTGCTATCAGGAAATCATGAGAAAATCGCCCAATGGAGAAAACGGCAGTCCATTCTACGAACCGCGACTCGGCGCCCTGAAATGCTACAACAAGTAATCTTATCATGCGAGGAGAAATCATGGATATCAGAGAGATCGTTAAACCAAAACTGAATGCTAGCATTCCCCAGATATCCCCTGGAGACACAGTGCAGGTTAAGGCAAAAACCACTGAGGGGGGGAAGGAGCGCGTTCAGCAATTTCAAGGGATGGTAATCGCTACCAAGAAAAGCGTCGACGGCGGTAAATTCACAGTAAGACGGGTAGCTTCTGGCATCGGGGTGGAACGTACATTCTCCCTGCAATCGCCCCTACTGCAAGACGTCCAAATACTAAGACATGGCCAGGTGCGCCGAGCTAAGCTTTACTACATGCGCAGGCTCAGCGCCAAGCAATCTCGCCTGAAGGAAAAAAGAGAAAAGGTACAGGAACAAATACAAGCCAAGAAAGAGGAAATAGAGATCGCAACAGAGCAATCCTAGCCTTCCACAAACAATGGCAGCAATATCCTGACACCTGTCATAAGGGAAAACTGATTCCAGCCCGGCAAGGTGTATTATTCAGATAAGTTCCTCTTTAATCTTACTCAATCTAAAATGGAATATGCGGATATCGCGGTCAATTTCCCTGGAAGCCAACTCCCCTTCTCCTATGCGATACCACCAAAATTCAATATAAAAAGTGGTCAAGCTGTATGGGTTCCCTTCGGAGCCAGAATTGCCCAGGGCATCGTTACCAGAATATCTGGACAGCCCTCAATCGCCGTGATGAAGGAGATATCTGGCATTATTACCAGTGCCCCCCTACTATCTTCTGTTCAAATTAAACTAGGACAGTGGATAAGCAATTATTATATAGCCCCAATATTCGATTCCATGGCACTAATGTTGCCACCCGGATTCAGCCGTAAGCTATCAACATACTTTCAGACCACAAACGAGGAGAAAGGCATATCACGACTTACCCCAGAACAAAAACATGTGCTGCTATTCATAAAAGAACAGGGGAAAATAAACTCCAAAACAGTAGAGAGGAAAATAGGAATACAAAAAACGAAAAAAATCACCAGCCAGCTATTAAACCAAGGACTAATTATAAAAACCCAAGAGCTAGACAAAGCAAGGATAAAACCAAAAGCCCTATCGTGTATCAAGTTAACATCCAGTAGTGAAAGGCTTGACAATAAAATAGCCTTGCTGACAGTCCGCCGGGCCCACAGCCAGATAGCTATCCTGAATTTCCTGAAAACACAGAACCAGCCGGTCGCCGTTAGGCAAATTAGAAAACACCTCAACTGCTCCTATAATGCCATTAACGCCCTGGAGGAACAGCATCTGGTCACCAGGGAAGATATCATTATCAGGCGTGACCCCTTATCTCGCATACCGTGGGCAACCACTCCACCCCATATCCTCACACCAGATCAACAATCCGCCTGGAAATCTATCAAGGAAAAACTAGTTAGTAACCAACACCACGTTTTCCTTCTCTTTGGGGTCACCGGCAGTGGCAAGACGGAAATCTATTTAAAGGCTCTCTCTCAGGTCGTTGCTACCGGTAAACGAGGTATTTGCCTGATTCCTGAAATATCCTTGACACGACAAACAGTAGAGAGATTTGCCAGCCGCTTCCCCGGGCGTGTAGCTGTGCTCCACAGTGGTCTTTCCCCAGGAGAACAACTAGACGAATGGCAATGGATAAGGGAAGGCGGTTGTGATGTAGTTATAGGGCCAAGAAGTGCACTTTTCGCACCACAACCTGATCTTGGCCTAATCATCATTGATGAAGAACATGCAGAGACATACAAGCAAGAAGATAAATCCCCTCGCTATCATGCACGAGATGTGGCAATTAAACTAAGCCAGCTCAGCAACATAACTACAATACTGGGAAGTGCCACTCCCGACATTGATAGCTTTCACAAGGCACAATCAGGAAAATACCAGATGGTAGAATTACGAGAACGAATAACACCTCATGGCTCTTCCCCTCTTCCCGAAGCTGAAATTGTTAACATGCGGGAAGAATTACAGGCAGGGAATCGGGGATTACTCAGCCGCTCTCTAATTACAGCAATAAAGCAAGCTCTCACCACAAATGAGCAGATAATCCTGTTTCTAAATCGCCGGGGAACATCCACCTTCATTCAGTGCCCCCGATGTGGATTTGTATTTCGCTGTCCACGCTGTTCCATAGCTCTTACCTACCATACGGCAGAAAACAAATTGTCCTGCCATCGTTGCCATTACTCCATTCCAGTCCCCATCTCCTGCCCCCAATGCCACAGCCAACATCTAAAATTCCTCGGCATAGGAACACAGAAAGTAGAGGAAGAACTGAAACGTCTTTTCCCCAATGCAAGATTGCTCCGCTGGGACAAGGATACTACTACAAGGAGAGATGCCCATGAAAAATTGCTGGTAGCTTTTCGTGATCACAGGGCTGACATTCTTATTGGCACACAGATGATAGCTAAGGGTTTAGACATACCTCAAATAACTCTATCCGGAATTATCAGCGCTGACACTGGCCTCAATTTGCCCGACTTTCGTGCTGGGGAACGCACATTTCAATTGCTCTGCCAGGTAGCTGGCAGAGCCGGCAGGGGGCTTAAGGCAGGGAAGGTAATCATACAAACCTACAATCCGGAAAGCTATATTATTAAAGCCGCAGCAAAACAGGATTACCTGGAGTTTTACCATCAAGAGATCAACTATCGGCGCCAATACCACTATCCCCCTTTCTCCCAATTTGTTCGCCTCATTTACACCCACACCAATGAGAATATATGCCGTCGTGAAACAGAAAGGATAAGCCAACTTCTCCTCAGGGAAGTAAAAGGGCAAACTGCGTCACAGTTAAAGTTGATTGGCCCCACTCCTGCTTTTGCTCTCAGGATCAGGGGTAGATATCGCTGGCAACTCATCCTCCAGGGACATAACCTGGTGCAAATTTTGTCCAGAATAAGCCTGCCACAAGGATGGACCGTGGACGTTGATCCCGTAGGAACAACCTAAATAATGCCACCAGTGCGTCCTACTCGCATAGCTCACATTGATTGACGGCCACAGGCATTGAATAGTATACTACCGCAAGTTTTCTCAGCATTGTTATGAAATTATCTTGTCTTCAAGAAAACCTGAGTAAGGGACTGAATATAGTTGGCAGGTCTGTAGCTACCAGGTCTACGTTACCCATCACGCAAAATGTCCTATTGGCCGCTGAGCAATCGCAGCTGAAGCTAGTAACCACAAATCTGGAAATGGCAACCACTTGCTGGATTGGAGCCAAGGTAGAACAAGAAGGTGCCATCACCATTCCTGCACGATTGCTTACTGATTTCGTCAATTCGCTGCCCAACGACTTGATCGAGATTACGTTGCCCCCGAATAGCCACATGCTAGAATTTAACAGTGGGCGCATCCGCGCCCACATGAATGGCATTGATGCAGAAGACTTCCCCCCTACGCCTCAAATAAATAACGGCATAATCACCCATATCGAGGCAGATGCCTTAAGACAGGGAATCACACAGGTAGTCTTCGCTGCCGCTACAGAGGAATCACGCCCTGTGCTAGCTGGAATCAACACCGAGTTTGAGAATGAACAACTTAACCTGGTAGCTGCTGACGGCTACAGGTTGGCATTACACAAAATGCCCCTTGCTTCTACCATAGAACAACAATACACTGTGATCATCCCTGCAAGAACCCTGAATGAACTAAATCATCTTCTTGGCAACCAGCAGGATCCTGTTGAAATTACAATAAACGAGCAAAGGAGTCAGGTGCTCTTCCGCCTCAAGAATGTTGAGATAGTATCTCAGCTTATTCAGGGATCCTTCCCCGATTACTCCCAGGTTATCCCTAAAAGCTATACGACCAGAGCCGTGGTGGACATAACTGAATTCATGAGAGTAGCTAAAATGTCCTCTGTTTTTGCACGCAATGCCAACGGCATAATCCGGCTCCTCATCACTCCTGGCGCTGATCTCAATGCAGGTAAGATAACTATCTCTGCTCAGGCCGAGGAGATTGGAGATAATGTCAGTGAAGTCGATGCTCTGGTGGATGGAGAAGAAGCCAAGATCGCTTTCAATGTGAAATATCTCTCCGATGTCCTATCCTCCATACCACAATCTCAAATCGCTCTGGAAATTTCCACCCCTTCGAGCCCCGGTGTCATTCGCCCTATAGGTGTGGACAATTATGTTCACGTCATTATGCCGATGTTCGTCCAGTGGTAGTTTCTAACTCCCTACTTTCAGACTTGCACAGGACACACAGGGAAATTGCAATACATTATCTTATTCAGGTCTGACCTGATATACTGACCGAAAATGATCACCCACCCTTCCTCCTATTTTCACAATAGCAACTATTCTCAATCATGTCCTAATACGAAATACCCCCAGAAAATCATTCCAAGGTATAATAGAAATAAGGATAATCAATCATCAATTAGAATTTCCCGAGGAGTAATCTATGAATGATAGAATCGCCATATTCATCGATGGCAGCAACTTATACCACGCATTAAAGGGCAATTTTCATCGCCACGATCTCAACTTTGCCAAGTTTACCCAGAAGCTATGCGGAGATAGATGCCTGTTTAGAACATATTACTACAACGTATTGCAGGATTATATCCAAAACCCTGATGGCTACCGGGAGCAGCAAGACTTTCTCGACACTCTACACAAGACACCCCATCTGGAGGTTCGCCTGGGAGGCACAAAATTATCCCAGGGAGTTTCCGTAGAGAAAGGGATAGATGTTATGTTAGCCACTGACCTGCTATCTTTCGCATGGAACAACTTCTACGATATAGCTGTTCTGGTAACTGGAGATGCCGATTTCGCCTATGCAGTGCAGGCTGTGAAAAATATGGGTAAGCATATTGAAATCGCCTACTTCGAGAGTGGAATATCCCGGGACCTGTTAAATTCGGCTGATAACTGGCATTTACTAAACCGCGCTTTCTTCCAGGGTTTATGGGTCGGCAAACATCATATCAGGCACAGGAAAAGCGGCAGAGAAGATAAAAATACAAGACACCAGATGAATGGGCCCAGTATAACAAACGGAAACTGAGATAACACAGCCAGACACATAAAGCCCAGCTTAATCTAGCATAACTCCCCCCTATCCATGGAGGCAGTTAATACTATCAGAGTTGCCGCAACCCGGGGAGCAATATAATATCTGCGCCTCAGCACGAACCACAAATATACAACATTGCCCTTCAGGAAAAAGGGCCAAGGACGAAAGGAACTACTTCACAGATCTCATCAAAGCTATGACAGTCTTTCCTTCCTCATTATCACGGTAAACCCATACCATAGCTCCATCTTGCTCGCTGTTCTTGGTATAAAATCCCCAGCTCATTTTCTGGGGCATCTCTATATCCATCCAAGATTGTCCCTGCCAACCATTACCAGTCATTTGCGACTTGTAATAAGCGACTACCCCTTCCACACTATCCGTGGTCTCATAATAACGCCATTCTGCTGTAGCCCAGTCTCCTTCCGATGCCGGCAAGGACCAGCTGCCCTTAGCCACCTGGTTGGCTCCGGAATAAACTGGCATATCGCTCCAGGATAAACCACCAGACGCCCCTCCATCGCCCCCTTCACTTCCACCCCCCCCCCCCCCCCCAACAACAAAACCAACATAACCCCACCCCCCACCACAAGCGAAAGTTAA
>JAUXIH010000049.1 GCA_030621105.1 Dehalococcoidia bacterium
CATGCTGACAACGGCATTAGCCCCCTGCTTCTCGGCATCTTCCACCATTCGCTGAAGAGATTGCTCCCGGGACTCCGCCATCATCTTGGTGTATTCAGTTATCTCACCACCCACCACCCCTCGTAGCCCGGCCATAATATCCTTGCCAACATGCCTGGCCCTGATCGTATTACCCTTGACCAGGCCTATGGTCCTGACAACCTTCTTTCCCTCTACCTTGTCTGAAGTAGTAATAATCACTTTTCTACCTCCTTGAAATCCCCTTTCTTGGACTTGTCCAGCCTGTCCTTAATGGCTATCCCAATAAGAACCAGTACCCCGGCCCCAATGGCACCCGAGGCTATCCTGACAAGCAGCGGAATATCAGCCTGCGTAAAGAAATCCTTAATCCCCCAGATGGCTAAAGCCAATACGCCCAGCCCAATCAGAACTAAAGCTACTTTCTGCCCCATGACTCACCTCCTGCCAACCATCGTCTATACCCCCACACCATCCCAACCCGGTAATGGGAACTCTAGGCAACCAGGGCTGCCCGTGTCAAACATCCGCAGCCTAAGATATACCTCTTCTACTGCATCTTACGTCCAACTACAGAAACAGGCAAGTATTAGATTTTCGAGGTACTGCTATATTTCCGACACCAGCATGTGAGGAGGCCGCCATGTTAAAATCATCCCTGCAGGCATTGTGCCTTAACCGAACTGGATAGGAGGATATTTGAATGGAACTCATAGAAGCAATAAACTCAAGAAAGAGCATCAGGGGTTATAAGCCAACTCCTGTGCCTAAAGAAACCCTGGCCCAGGTTCTAGAGACATCCTTGCGCTCTCCTTCAGCCATGAACCTCCAGCCATGGAAATTTACCATATTGGGCGGCAAAGTGATGGAGGAGTTAAAGGAGGCCTTGCAAGAGAAAGTACTGGCAGGAGAGGAAGGCCTTCCCGACTTTGCTCCCTCCCCTCGCTTATCGGGGTCTTACAGAGAGCGGCAGGTGGAGCTGGCAAAGGGCCTGTTCCAGCTCATGGGCATCGCTCGAGAGGACAAGAAAAAGAGGCAGGAATGGACATTAAAGATGACTCGCTTCTGGGATGCCCCCAATGCCATAATTATCAGCCTTGATGAGGAAGTCAACAGCTTCCTGTCCATATTCAGCCTGGGCATTATCGCTCAAACCATTGCACTGGCAGCAACAAACCTTGGCCTGGGCACATGCATAGAACATGATGCGGTGTATTTCCCTGCGGTGATAAGGCAGATCGCTGGCATCCCCGAATCCCAGAAGATCGCCATGGGAATATCTATCGGATACCCGGATTGGGACTTCCCGGCAAACAAACTGGAAAGCACCCGGGAGCAACTCTCTGATGTAGCTGCCTGGCGCGGGGTATAGGAAACAGCGGCACGTCCAACTGGCTGAACATCAGCCAAGAACCTGTTATGGAACACAAGGCCTCTCACGATGGCCTGGTGATGTCAGAAGCTTGAGATACAGAACCATGAGCAGCTAGGGCGTCTGTGCCAAGCAGTCGCTGCATTGACAAAAGCCTTACGCCATATTACTATCACAATAACTCATCTGCCACGAGTAGAAGGAGTACTTAAGCCGTCTGAAAAGGCGGTTTTTGCATTTTGTAGTATCCCTTCTCATCTTTCCATTGTTTGTCTCCCATTGGCACATATTACACTTGGGGATGAGAGGAGCATGTCCCAGAAGATGTGGCAACTCAGTAGTTGAAGATAATAATTAATTGTTCAATCTTGTATTCAGAAGAGAAGAGTCCTAAAATCACTTCAAAATGGGAAGTCAAGGGCAGCACACAATTCCAAGATTTTATTTAAACCGTTTCCTTAACCCTGGCTGGGCATATCGGCGCGGTGCACTGAAACCTCGGCGTGCAAGAGATCCTAACAGAATTTCCGTCCGCAGAGATTATTACGGCCGCTCTGAAGTCAAACGACACAAGGCCCTAGATGAAATCAATAAGTTGGCAGAGAACGAAGGAGCTCTTGCTTTGAAAAACCTAATTAGTAATTATACGACTCTAACTAGTTACGATTGGATAGCATTATCATACCTCTTTGCCAACTTTGCGGTTAGGAATCCGGCTGCTATTGATACAATGAGAACTGTTTTCTCATCTGCTGCTCAGCAAGTTAAGGAAATGGCACATAAAATGATAGAGGCGTATGAGAAAGCCAAAGAGGAAGGGAAAGATCTATCGGGTTTTTCAGAACCAACTTTAGGTGATTCTCCAAGTTATTCCCTGGATGAGATTAATAGTTGGGCCGCTGAACTAAAAACCAGTAATGGGAATCTTGTTGTAGCTGCTGATATGTTCAGCGCTATGGAAGATATTGCTAAGTGCATTCAACGGATGAGCTATCTAATCTTGGAGGCACCTGCTGGTCTTTTTTTTGTGACTTGTGATAGACCATTAATTCTTTACAGTCAAAGGACGAGATCTACTGTGGGAGCCGGATGGGGTAACACAGACGCATTAGCAAGAATTCCGCTGAGTCCTAAATATCTGCTTGTAATATTTTACCATACTCCTAAAGCAATATATGAAAAGCGAATCACGGCTAGCGATGTTCATTTAGAAAATATTAATACGATGAAGTTTGCTGTGGATGAAGTATATAGTCCTCATAAATATAGGGAAGCTGAAGCTTGGATGTGCCAAGCTGGGCAGTAATCACAGGTACGCTGATTCAAATTTAACCTTCCCATAAACAAATTCCCCACCTGCTTTGGCTATAACTATTTTCCTGCCGTCCTTAAGATCTTCAACCTCGTATCCTAAATACCTTACGTTCTCCAAGAGGCTCCTGAATTCATCACGCGGTCTGTTTCTGATTTTGAGCTTTTTAAGATCTACTTCGTGTGTATATACGTTTCTCTTCAAATGCAAACCTCACCTATAATTCACAAGGTTAGTATTATTTTCCCAAGGATGCCTTTCCTCAGCAGGTGCGCGTTAATCACGTAGTCGATGTTCTCGACGCCAACGCGAAGAGGATTCCTCATTGCTTTCCAACCCCCTCCATCAGTTAGCCATACAAACTTCCACCCTGCTGAAGAGAGAACCTCACCTCTGTTTATATACGAACTAACAATTTCACTTGGTTTTGAACCTGTGCCTTCGTAGAAGTTAACTTCGATATTGGTGGCATTGCCCTTATTGATAACAACGTAATCGAACTTCCGGTTTCTTAACGTCGAAGGAATCAACACATTGTATTTCTTCTCTATGTATCCAAAAGTCTTCTGCTCAACACAAACAACGTCTGGATTACCAGCTAAGTCCTCTATAACTTCCTTTACCATCTTTTCCAAGAATAATCCGCTTCTGTTCTTCCTGGCATTCGTATCCAGACCAACTTCAACCCCAAGAAGGTAGTCTGTTGTAGACTCCATTTGACACAACATATCAAGGAGCCCTGTCTTCTGGGTGAATTGCACGACATGCTCTATTTCTTCAGCATCATAACTCTCCTTGGAGAAATCGAAAACCTCATATTCAACATCAGGTTCGATCGAGTTAAGCACTTTAATGATGCCATCCCGACAAGCAAGCAATATTGGAATAACCTTGACGACTTCTGGATAACGTTCCAGCAATCTTCGAAAGTCAGCAACGGGACTAGGGCTGTTTTGCATGCTTTTTAAAAGCGCAATCTCGTATTTGAAAGTATCTCGATTCTGAACAACTTTTGTCCAGTTGACAAAAAAATCATAAGTATGATTAGTCTCGATAAAGGTATCACATAAGGCTTCGCAGAGGCCATCAACACCTGAAATACTGAGTTGACGCCTGTAAAACTTCAAATCTGCCATTTGGGCCGTGTCCTTAAGATATGCAAAGGCTAAGTCAACTTTGCAATTAATCTGGGATTGGTACGAATGTTTTCCTCTTCTTCTTTAAGCCGATTGACTGACACCTCAAGAAAACCAACATCATTATCAATGCCAATAAATGACCTACCTTGCCTGATTGCTGCCACTCCCGTTGTTGAGGAACCAGTAAATGGGTCTAAAATTGCATCACCAGGGTCAGATGAAGCCAGAATAATTCGTTCAAGCAAAGCTATCGGCTTTTGTGTGGGGTGCTTTCCATATTTCTTCTCTTCCCTTGATGGAGTAATAATGGACCAGATATCCTGAGGTTGATCCTCAACCTCTATATCCATCCATAACGACCGCATTTGCTTCCCTCCAGCAATTTGTTTCATAAGCTGATAGTTAAATTTATGCTTGCTCTCCTTTGATTTAGCAGCCCATATTACAGTTTCATGGCTGTGTGTGAAATACCGGCACGAAAGATTGGGAGAGGCATTTGGCTTGAACCAACATATCTCGTTTAACAATTTATAGCCCAATTGCTGCATGGCAAAACCAATCGAGTAAATGTTGTGCAGGGTGCCGGAAACCCATATAGTACCATCATCCTTTAATACCCGACGACACGCCTTCAGCCACTCGGTAGTAAACGCATGGTCTGCCTCAGTGCCTTTAGACTTGTCCCATTCCCCCTTGTCCACAGAAACCATTCGGCCGGCATGACAAGTTATGCCACCGTTTGATAGGTTGTAAGGAGGGTCAGCGAAGATCACATCTATGGAGCGCTCGGACAAAGAGGGGAGAACGTCCAAGCAATCACCTTCATAAAGGGTTACTGTATTACTCTTATAAAAAACTCTGGCCACCATTCACCCTTGGGCATTCTTTCTTCCCTAATTATATCCCCTCCCGAGGTATAAAGATCAGCTACACAAACCATTATACAAAATAGTGACCCGTTATGGATCACAAGACCTCTTATCCCCCACCAAGCCTCCAGCGATAGCTAGCGGCTGTATTATTAAACGAAGTGCCTGTTTTGTTTAATAAGGTGAGAGCTTAGTAAACCGGTGTTTAATATGCAGGCGGCGCTAGGCCAGTCTCCTGCTATGACCCTTCCTGCAGGAGCTCCACCATGAGCTTGTTGGGTAACAGGAAGAAGGCAATCTTAGAGGGCTGGGTGTATTCCCGTTTGAAGCTGTTATCGATGCCGATGCAGTCCACCGGGGAACGAACCATTTGGAATCCCTTCTCCACCAGTTCCTTCCCGACTTCGTCGATATCGTCAACTCTAAAGCAGAAATGATGCACCCCACTCCCCCTCTTCTCTAAGAAGTTGGTTATGGGTGAGTCATCACCGAGCGGTTCAATCAGCTCAAAGTACACGTCCTGTCCCTTTTCAACAGAGATATAGACCTCCGAGACTTTTTGAATGGGTTCTGACTCGAGTTGCGTCATCTCGTCGAATCCCAGGGCACGGAATATCTCAGCAAACTCCGCAATGCTCGGGACAGCCATGCCAATATGATGCAATTTAAGTTTCATGAATCCTCCGTAATTGCGGGATAATCCTAATGATAACCTCTCCAGGCCACCGCGTGTCAATAGAACAAGCCTTCGGAGGTAGCTATGGAGAAGGCGCAGGCTTTTCCTCCAGTTATTGCTGGAGAGAGAGTGAACTGCCGGGAAGCTAATCCATGCCATGTGAAGCCGGGTTGCCAGTGATAGATAATTCTTGTATTATTAAACAAAGTACCTGTTTTGTTTAATAAGGGAAGAGCTTACTAAACTAGCGTTTAATATGGAAACCAATCTGTTTCAACACAGCCCCTCAGGAAAGCTGATCCATGCCATGGGTGGGTACCGGGCTTTTGTCCCCAACCCCCTACCCCCAAAGCTCAAATGGGACAGCTCACTGGTATCCCTGATTTCCCGGGCTGACCTGGCAGTGGGAACACTCTCCGGGCTTGGCGAGAACTTGCCTAATCCCCACCTGCTTATCTATCCCTTCATCAGGAGAGAAGCCATCCTCTCCTCACGCATTGAGGGCACACAGTCATCGCTTTCCGACTTGCTGCTATTTGAAGCAACAAAGCTTGAGAAGCATCGGGATGTAAAAGAGGTTCAAAACTATGTGCGTGCTATGGAGTACGGGATTAAGCGGCTGGAGGAGTTGCCCCTGGGTTTGCGGCTCATTCGGGAATTACACGGCATTCTTATGGAAGAGGTACGCGGTGAGCACGCTACTCCCGGCGAATTTCGCCAATCCCAAAACTGGATTGGTTCACCAGGTTGCACCCTGGATGAAGCAACCTTCGTGCCTCCACCTGTCCCTGAGATGCAGGTTTCTCTCGGTCAACTGGAAAAATTCCTGTACTCCCATACAGATATACCTCCTCTTGCTGAGCTGGCGTTAGTTCATTATCAGTTTGAGACGATCCATCCCTTCCTTGATGGCAATGGGCGTATCGGGCGCCTGTTAATCACGCTTCTCCTTTGCCAGCAGGGGGTTCTCACCAAACCTCTGCTCTACCTCAGCGCCTTCTTTGAGCACCATCGCCAGGAGTATTACGAGCTTCTTCTAGGGGTAAGCCAGAGAGGGGCCTGGCGACAGTGGATAGAGTTCTTTTTGCAGGCAGTAGTTGAACAATCAAACGATGCTGTCCAACGGGCTCGTCGCCTATCAAGCCTGCACCTTATCTACCACCTGCTCGGCCCGAAGAGGCATCTGCCGCCAACCGCCGAACAACTTATCGAGCTTATTTTTGCCAGGCCGATATTGAATGCCAAGATCGTCCAGACTTCTCTGGGGGTAACTTTTCCTGCTGCGCAGAAGGCTATAAATATACTCGAAGAGCAGGGTATTTTAGCGGAAATTACCGGCGCCAGGCGGAACAAGGCCTATGCCGCCAGGGAAATTCTCAAGATTTTAGAAGGGGACATACCCTTGCAGCAGGAGTGAAACTATGGCGAGAGGGAAGAATAACAGGAACAACAATCGTAGAATCACTACTCCGCAGGATAGCTCCACTCTCTGAGTATATACTCATAATAGTGAGTGGATGCAGGAAAAAGCAAGCCTTCTGTAATATTCACCAGGCACGCACCCCACGTCACTTCACGAACCTGCCGTCATCCTTTGATTTTGGGAGCTTGTGCACGTTCTTCTCCAGCCAGCCTGTTTTCACTTCATCTCTCGTTGTATCGAATCTCGGCACGTAGGGCTTGATGTCCAGGAGAGGTGTCCCGTCCACGATGTCCAGGTCCCAAACATGAAGTATGTTCTCCTGGACCCGAATCAGGCGCACCACCGAGATGCCGATGGGGTTGGGCCTGCTGGGGCCTCGCATGGCAAAGACGCCGCGCTCCCTGTCGTCCATGTAGGGTTTGGCTTTCAGGGTCGCTTTCCGGGACAGGTGAAAGTG
>JAUXIH010000136.1 GCA_030621105.1 Dehalococcoidia bacterium
CTTCTATTACAAGGATACCACCTCAGGTACTCCAACTATCACTGCCGCCGAATTCCCCAGCCAGGAATGGTCTGATGCTACACAACAGCAAACTATTGCTGCTGGAGCAATTACGAAGCTAGCCTTCACTACTGCAGCGCAGACAATTATCGCTGGTCAAGCCTCGGAAGTAATGACCATCCAGACCCAGGATGAGTTCGGCAACCCGAGTGCTGTAGATGCAGGTGACGGCATTACCATTAGCCTCGCATCAGCTTCAGATGGAGGTAAATTCTCCACCAGTGCCGAGACTTGGGAAGACACAAATTTAGTATTCATCCCAGTAGGCTCTAATTCAATAGACTTCTATTACAAGGATACCACCTCAGGTACTCCAACTATCACTGCCGCCGAATACCCAGACCAGGGCTGGACTGATGCCAGCCAGATAGAGACAGTCCTGATGCCACTAGCAGTAAGCACCAATGCCGCCACCAATGTAACCGCTGCCTCGGCTACTTTAAATGGCAATCTAACCGGCTTGGGCACAGCCTCATCGGTTAACGTCTCCTTTGAGTGGGGCGAGACCTCAGGAGCCTTAGACCATACGACCACGGCTGAACAAATAACATCTACTGGTACCTTTACCTCCAACCTCACCAGCCTATCACCTAATACCACCTACTACTTCAGAGCTAAGGCAGATGGTGACGGCACAAGCTACGGCAACGAGCTCAGCTTCACCACCAGCAGCCGTGGTGGCGGAGGAGGTGGAGGTGGCGGAGGCGGGAGCCCGCCAACTACAAAAATAAATATGCCAGGCAAAACAAGTACTGCCAAAATTAGCCCCTCCGGGGAATTACTCAAGCCGTTTACAATGACTGACCCTGATAACAAATTCGCACTCGAATTTGACAAAGGCACCAAGATAGTTTGCGACAACAAACCACCACAGCGAATAGAACTGAAACTGGGTGAATCGCTTCCAGCACCCAACGATGCGTTAATAATTGGACCAATCTGGGAGCTTAACGCTTATACTCATGAACATAGCTCAAACCCATCTCCAATTACCATCTCACCACCAGCCACGCTGCTAATTGATTACAATCCAGAAGAACTGCCTGATAATACCTCCTCCGTATTTATGGCTTATTATGATGAGGAGCAGGGCTGGGTACAGCTAGAATCCCCCAGCGGCTTTGTAGCTGAAGTTGGCAAAGCGGCAGCTCAAGTAAGCCACTTCACTCCTTTCACCGTTATAGCTAAGCTGGCACCTCCAGCGCCAGCCAAATTTGAAATAAGCAACCTAGACATTGAGCCGAATCAAGTTAAGTCTGGAGAGAGCGTTACCATTAGTGCTGAGCTCACCAATATCGGAGAGACAAGCGGTGAGTGCACTTTAATGATAAATGTAGAGAGCATACTAGAAACAAGTCAAGTGATAGAACTCGCCCCCGGGCAAAACCAAGAAATAAACTTTACCGTAACCCCAAGTAGCCCTGGCAGCCATCAGGTAGAAATTGGTGATTTACGAGGTAATTTCGTGGTGGTGACAGTGCCCGCGCCGGCAGCACCAAGCGAATATAACTGGTTAGCGGCAATCATCCTGGCGATGGTGGGGATAGCAGCCCTGGCAACTCTGGTGCTCGTCACTCAAAGAAAACGCTCACAATATGCCACTGTGCCAGTCATCTCAGAGGAAGAGGAGAGGCCATTCCCTAAACCAAAGCGGAAACGAGTCCTGAAGGCAAAGAGATTACTAAGAGCTTGGCAGAAAACTGTGGCAGAGAAAACAGCCTTGGCGTTCACCACTGTAAGAAAGCGTTTACAACACACCACTGTAGTTGGGCCCTCAAAGCCTGCGCCAGTCATCTCAGAGGAAGAGGAGAGGCCACTCCCTAAACCAGAGCGGAAACGAATCCTGAAGGCAAAGAGCTCACTAAGAGCTTGGCAGAAAACTGTGGCAGGGAAAGCAGCCTTGGCATTCACCACTGTAAGAAAGCGCTTACAACATGCCATTGTAGTTAAGCACTCAAAACCTGTATCAGCCTCTTTTAGTGTCAGTAACCTGAAGATTACCCCAGAACGGGTCAAGCCGGGTGGGAGTGTTACTGTTATTGCCGAGGCAACCAATGCCGGTCCCATCGCCAGTAGCTATAGCGTAGTATTGAAGATAAAAGGCGTGGTTGAAGCTATAAAAGAATTAACTCTTAGTCCGGGGCAGAGTCAAAGAATAGCCTTCACAATAATTAAGGATAAACCTGGCGTCTATGATATAGATTTGGAGGGCGCAGAAAGCAGCTTTACCGTTTTAGAAGGCTGAAGAGGTAACGACCTGCGCACGGCGGAAATGCCAGCTAAGCTTCCTCATTGTCATTGCGAGCGAAGCGAAGCTATCTTCTGCTTGTCTTCTTCGACCGAGATTGCTTCGGCACTAGGTACCTCGCAATGACGAAAAGGGTAGGTACCTCGCAATGACGAAAAGGGTAGGTGCTTGGCAATGACGAAAGAGAGGGAAACACTGACGGCCTTCTAATCCTTAAGAAAAAGCGGTATGTCACTAATTGCCTGGACGAGCACGAGTCATTCTGTTTTAGTTTGGATGTATAATTGGAACGAAGTCCTAGCCGGGCAAATTGGAAGGTGCTGTGGGGGGAGACAGGGGACTGCAATCTATTGTCAATAAAGTAGCAGATGGCATTGAATCCGGGCTCGGTAAGATGGGCTATGGAATAACATTCGTGGGCGAAAAAATGGTTAGCGTGTCTGCTGCGATATCCGAGGTCGAAAACTGGAAAGCGAAAAAGCGGGGCTAAAGTCAGCTAGCAGCGTTTGTCTGGTTTCAGCTCCTTATTTTTCTCGGTGATAGTCTTGGCCTCGCTTATGATTTGCTCCTCTCTCTGCTACCCAGCTGGGTGTTTTGACCTGGGAGGGAGAATCATAGCGGGGAAGGTAAGGCTTGATATCTATTACTGGCGTGTTATCCAAGGCATCTAAGCTGCTGACTTTCAGCGTGTTGCCCTGGCGTTCTATCAGCTTAACTGTAGTTATTCC
>JAUXIH010000157.1 GCA_030621105.1 Dehalococcoidia bacterium
CTGGTGAGCTGGACGATGGTGAGCTGGAATACATCAAGTCCCAGCTCAGGAAGTCCTCTTCACTGAGGAGGCGCTGGGGCTTCCGCCCCAGCGCTAGGAGGCTCTCCGAGAGCCATATACGCGATGTTGCCATGAATGGCATCTCCCGCAAAAAGTAGCCAGTTCTAGCTTCACCTGCCGCAGAGAGAAAGCCGCACCTGTAGGACAGCACTCAAAAGGCTCCAGGCCATTTGCAGATAGCTACAAAAACTGCCCTCCAAAGTTATCTGAGGCGGAATTTGGGCAAGGGTGTGGCCCTGGGAAATGGTCTTCCCTTCATTGGGGAGGCGCCGGGACTTCCGCCCTGTGGCCAAGGGGCTCCCCGGGAGGCACATACAGGATGTTGCCCTGAATGGCGTCTCCCGCAAAAGATAGCCAGTTCTAGCTTCATCTGCCGCAGGGAAAAAGCCGTACCCATAGAATAGCACTCAAAGGGCTCATGCCCTGCACCGGCAACAGCAGGATAGGGCGCTCAAGCCCTCAGAATTGCGATATGGATGCCACCCCGGCCTGCCTTTTGCTCCCGGATCAAATCCCTTTCCTTTTGCCAAAACAGCTGGTGAAAAAATTATCATGTAAATTTAGGTTCATTCTGTAATATCACAAATATTCCTTTTGTTTAATAATGAAAGTAAAAAAGGATGTGTGATATGCTCTATGAAAGATACCGGCCTTACCGGTTCGACCAGGTGCTGGGACAGGACCGGACCGCTCCGATCCTGCAAGCACAATCGAAGCTTAACCGCTTTGCTCACAGCTATCTGCTGTTCGGGCAAAGCGGCACCGGGAAGACCACGGTAGCACGGATCATGGCGATGGCGATGAACTGCCAGCATATCAACGATGGCACCGGGGAACCCTGTGGAGAGTGCCAGTCCTGCCGTGCTATCAGGGAACACAGGTCCTGGGATGTACTGGAGATCGATAGTGGCCGCTTCCGCGGGATTGATGATATCAGGGGCCTGGTATATAAATCCTACCTTTCCCCGATAGGGAAGAGGAAGGTATATATACTGGATGAGTGCCAGCAACTTACCCGGGAAGCCTGGGGAAGCCTGTTAAAGCTGCTCGAGGAACCGCCGCCGCACCTGTGCCTCATCCTGTCCACTACCGATGACTTAACGGGTGACAGAATACCCGAGACGGTGATATCACGGTGTGAGCTATTCCCGTTTGTGAAGCTGAAGGCCGGGGACATGAAGGCCAAGCTGAGGCTCATCGCCTCCAGCGAGGGGATCAGCATCGATGATAACTGGCTTGACTGGGTAATCAGCTTTGCCCAGGGGAACCTGAGGAGCGCCGAGACCGAGCTGGAGAAATTACTGATTTCAGGAGGGAGTGATGAACATCAACGACTTTGTGCAACAGCTTGAAGGGGGACAAGAACCGGAATCTGACAAGTGGGACGAGATCATTCTTCCTGAGTCCTCATGCCTGTTGACCGGGGATGTGGGCACGGGGAAAAGTGCCCTGGCCTATTACCTTATTGAGAGATATAGCCAGAAGTATAACCTGACCCCGGCGGTGGTAGGGATACCTGGAAGCAAGAGGGACCTGCTACCAGAGGGATATCAATTCCTCGACAACATAAGTGATATCATCTCTTTAGAAAACGCCATAGTGTTCATCGATGAGGCCGACATCCAGCTACCCCTGGACAGCAACAAGGACAAGGAGTGGATCATCAATGCCCTCAGTCTACCGCGACAGCGAAACCAGATCTTTATCCTGGCCTATCACTTTCCCCGGCTGGTGAAGGGGACATATCTACCATTCTTTGGTGCCTTCCTCTTCAAGCGACCCCCGTACCTGATAGAGTTTGCCGCAAAAAAGAGCTCCGGGGAACTGATGCAGATGATGACCAGGGCCAACGAGAGGTATGAAGAGCTCCCTGACGATGTCAGGAAGCATACCTATGTTGTTGCCCCCAAGATCAGGTGGCAGGGGATGCTGGAGAATGATCTGCCTGGCTTCTGGACTACCGACCTCTCCAAGGTATGGAGTGGGACCGGTGGAGTCGTGGAACGGCAAGGGGATCGATTGGAGGGAGGAAAGAATCTGTCTTTGTCAGCGTTGTTTAAGAGATGGGACGAGGATGAACAATCGGACATGTTCAAGAGACTCAGCAAGGCTCGATCCCTCTTTGCTCCCCGGCCCGTCCCGTACGATAAAATCATAGAGTATGATAGAGGCTTCAGTTTAGGAGAATTAAGGCAGCAATGCCGGGACGCCGGGTTAAGCGTAAGTGGAGACAAGAAGATGCTTGCCGCCAGGATCATAGCCCACAAAGACCTCATGACAGGGAAGGGGACGACAGAGGGCAGCGAGGAAGGATAGGCTTCGGGGAAGGATTGTTTTACCTATCATTCCCCTTTGATTTTGGCTGCCATGGCGGCATCATCACCCAGGGACGGTGGAACCACAGATCTAACTCATGAACTTGCCTGTCCTCTATCCGCCCGAGCTCAGTTTGTGGTATAACATTTACAGATGTAAATGTTCGTTCCATTTACGTTCCTCTATCCGCTCAGGTTGTGGGATTAGATCTCACGACCTGAGTTTTTTACTGTCTAGTCAGTCTATGTCCGAGACAGCATTTACGCTGTCAGCCAAGA
>JAUXIH010000008.1 GCA_030621105.1 Dehalococcoidia bacterium
TACCAGTTCATAGCCTCTTTCAGCTATACCAACGCCCCCGGGATAAGCATCGTAGATAAATATCTGAGCCTTCCCCGTGTCAGGGTGCAAGGGGGTGGAGACACCTCCAATATCATTCCTGTCGCAGAGGGCAAACAGCGGCAAAACACCAATGGCAGCATGCTCACAAGCATGTATGCCCCCATAGAAATCTCTGCCTTCTTGAGAGATAAGACGCACCGCGTCTTCAGGTAGATCAAACCACAAGGCCTTGGTAACAAAACTTTGTGATGGCAAATCAAGTGGTTGTTCCTCAATAACCTCCGCAGTAAACTGTTTTCTCTTACTAAATGAGACAACGGTGGTGGTGACATTAACATCACCAAAACACACCTGTACCCCATGACATTCCTTCTTCCTATTTAGAGTGACAATCCTCAGATCAGTTGTCTCTCTGGCCTGAGTATAGTAATCCCCTGTACTGGGTGCCGCCAGCGCAACGCGTGAAGCTATATCAAGCTCAGTTATCATATAAGACTCGCCACGATGCAGGTAAATAGCCCCAGGATGCACCTGGGAAAAAGCAACACTGGCTTCCACTGTTTCCATTATCGCATTGCTGTCCATATCAATAATGGCGTAACTTCTTCCCGAGCTAGACCTGATGTTGATATTCCGGGCAGGATAGTCTGTCGCCGGGGATAGATACCACAACTTGCGCCTCTGCCTTAATCTCTCCTCTTGTTCCAAACTACTTACAATTGACTGGAACTGGGAACCAAAAACTTGTTCGTCTTTGTCGGCTAACGGTCTCTCCCAGGCAGCACAGAGCAAATGTTCACTTAAAATGTAGCGATTATCAGGATCAATCAGGGCATGCTCGAAATTCCCGCTAAAAAGGAAATGCGGATGAGTCATGATATATTGATCCAGAGGATTATCAACAGCGATGAGTAGGCTCAGGGCAGGACAGTCACTGCGCCCGCTGCGTCCTGCCTGCTGCCATACACTGGCAATGCTACCAGGATACCCGGTGAGCACGGTAGCATCCAGGTCCCCAATATCAATTCCCAGCTCCAATGCCGTTGTTGCCACCAGCCCAGTCAAGGAGCCGGTAAAAATCTGATGCTCAATTTCCCTTCTCTCCTCAGGAAGATATCCAGCGCGATACGGAGCAATGAGCCACCCCATAGAAGGTGGTAATCGATTACGAGCATACAGATAAATAAGTTCAGTAAGTCTGCGGGTACGGGTAAACACCAGACTACGGATATCATTCTTAACTAGCTCGCTGAGGAGAAAGGCTGCCTCCTCATTCGAGCTAGCCCTATTGTTGCCAGCCTCATCGATAAAGGGCGGATTCCAAAAAACAAAATATCTTTCCCCATGGGGAGATGCGTCACGGGCAACAGGAGTAACAGGTAATCCCACAAGGGCCTGCGCATGCTGTTGAGGATTGGCTATAGTGGCGGAACAACAGATAAATTGAGGATGCGCTCCATATAAAGCACAAATACGCCGTAACCTCCGCAGGATGTTAGCCACATGCGAACCAAAAACACCACGATACACATGAGCCTCATCGATCACTACATACTTGAGGTGGCGCAACAATCGAGACCATGATTGATGGTTGGGCAAAATACCAAAGTGCAGCATATCCGGGTTGGTCAACACTATTCTGGCCTGTCTTCTGATACTACTCCTGAGAGCAGAAGGAGTATCACCATCAAAAGTAGCAATGGAACGAGAAGGCAACAGGTCAGGACAAGCCATTTCCTGCAAACTACGTATCTGATCCTGAGCCAGTGCCTTGGTAGGAAAAAGATACAGGGCACAGCTACTGTGATCAGACAGCATGGCATCCAGCGTCGCCAGCTGATATATCAGGCTCTTGCCGCTGGCACTGGGCGTAGACACTATGACGTTATCGCCAGCACCAATAGCATTTAACGCCTCCGCCTGGTGTCTATAAAGATGGGGCAATCCCAGAGAATCCAGCCGTGTCTGCAATACATCCGCAAGCGGGCGATTCAGCTTACCAAAACTGGCGTCTCCGGGAAGCACATGCTCAGTATGGATAATCTGGTCTTTGTAGTTATGTAAAGCGATGAGATGATGCAGGAAGGTAACAACATCCATCAACTTTCACAGGGCAGGAAAAACCTCATGTTCAGAGCCTAGCATCTCCACATCGGGATAATTCCGGGCAACATATTTCACAGCCTGGGACAGCATCTCATCAGCATGCACCCTGTGATTACTAACACAGCTAATGCCCAGCGTAGCTAATTGCCACAACTCCTGGTTGTCAATCTCAGCTACAGAAACATTATATTTATTCTGCAGTCGAGCAATAATAGACTTGACTACCCGCCTCTTGCCCTTAAGTGATTGATTCCCAGGAAGGCGTAGCTCCAATTTACACACACCTACATTCATTGCTGCTATTTCTCCCTGAGTTTAGCCATCAGCTGGTCCAGTGCCATAACGGTCGACTCATAAGCCGATCCCACTGTTGGGGAATAACAGGTATCAATCAGGGATAACTCCGGAAGAGGTACCCGTTCTGCAATAGCCAGGGCAAGTCTATCAATTTTACCTGCCACCATTTCAGGTGAGATAATCTGTGCCCCTACCAGTATCTCAGTTTTGCGATCAGCAACAAGCTTGATATGTATTCTCTTACCACCATAAGAACGCCGCCTGGTTGCTGTCCTCATAACATGTGAGACAATGTCAAAGCCAAGATTCTTAGCACTGGCCTCAGTGAAACCTACTGCCCCCACCTCATACCCAAAGACATCAGTAATAAATGTCATCACTGTGCCCTGGTGTGGCAAAACATCACCCAGCATCAAATTATTCGCCGCTATCCTGCCCTCAGTAGCTCCCGATGTAGCGGTTTGATAAATTCTCGTTGTTCCTGTCATTCTGTCCCAATTCTCCATACAATCACCTATGGCATAAATATCAGGTTCACTGGTCTGCAAATAGGTATTCACAGCAATAGCTCCCGTTTCCCCGATCCTGATGCCCGCTCTCCGCGCCAGGTCCACATTGGGTTTCGCTCCAGCAGCAAAGAAGACCAGGTCAACTTCTAACTCCCTGCCAGGGAGAGATACAATCTTTCTGTCGCCACGACTACTTATGCCCTGAATATCAGCTGACAGTATCAACTCTATTCCCTCTCCTTCTATTCTGCGCTCTACAACTGCCGACATCTCTTTATCCAGTTGTGCCCTAAAAGTGCTGCCGTGCCTCGCCAGCATATATATGTTTTTGTAACCCCGACTCTTCAACACCACCGCTGCCTCCACCCCAATTTGCCCGGCACCCACAATAGCCGCACTGGAATAATTAGGCACAGCCTCCTGAAGTAACCTGGCGGTCTCCAGACTGGTATCCACCGTAAATTCATTCCTGCCATCCAGCCCAGAAATAGGAGGAATAACCGAGACAGAGCCAAGGTCCAGTATAAGCTTATCGTAGCCATAGCTCTGGCCACCAGCCACTATGCGCTTTTCTCCAGGAATAATATCGGTGACCTCAGTATTAAGGTGTACAGTAGCGTTCCTGTCCCGGTAATATTTCGGTTGGAATATCGTCATATCCCGCCAGGCAGGCAAAAACCCATTCAATACCTGAGGAATCTCGCATGGCTCATAACCTATTTCTCCCCGTTTATCGAACACGTCAATTTGTGATTCACCATCCAGATTGTGAATCACATTAACAGCATTACTGGCACCCCCGCCCCCACCCACGATACAAACTCTCATACTGTTTCCCCTCCCTTCATGGTATTCAAGCCCTAATGCTCGGCGTCAGATAACGTGACCAATTTCATCTATGGCTGCGATTTCTATTATACTATCATGGCTTCGCAGGACAAATGATGATTCGCACCATAGAGTGGCAGGATAACAAGCTAAGGATATTAGATCAAAGCGCTCTTCCCTGGCAGGAAAGATACCTGGAGCTATCCAGTTATCAAGATGTAGCTTCAACCATTAGAGAGATGAAAGTGCGAGGAGCACCAGCTATTGGCATCGTTGCCGCCTATGGCATCGTGCTGGGAGCACAGGGCATAAAGACAAGCTCTTCCACCAAGTTCATCACGCAGTTAAATCTGATTATGCAGACCTTCGCTGCGACCAGACCAACAGCCGTAAACCTGTTTCACGTTCTCGCCCGGATGACAAAAGCAGCCGCCAACCAAGAATCCATACATGACATAAACAGCGCACTGCAGCACGAAGCCACAAGCATTCACCAAGAGGAGATTGCCGCCAGCAGACAACTAAGCCAGCTCGGCGCTGAACTCATTGATAATGGCTTTACCATACTTACTCATTGCAACACCGGCTCCCTGGCAACAGGTGGTTATGGCACTGCCCTGGGCATAATCAAGGCCGCCGCAAAGCAGGGGAAAAAGATAGATGTTATCGCCACGGAAACCCGTCCCCTTCTCCAGGGAGCACGACTTACCATATGGGAGCTACAGCAGGAAAAAATTCCTGCCACATTGATCGCCGACTCCATGGCGGGATATCTCATGCACCAGGGGAAAATCAATTGTGTTATCGTTGGTGCTGACAGAATCGCTGCCAATGGCGATACCGCCAATAAGATCGGCACCTACTCCCTGGCAGTGCTGGCCAGGGAGAATAGCATTCCCTTTTATGTTGCAGCCCCAACAAACACCTTTGACCTCACAGTGACAACAGGAGAACAGATATCTATTGAACACAGGAATCCCAATGAGGTAACTCTCTTCTCTGGCACCCGCATTGCACCGCGGGGAACTGTAGCCCTGAACCCTGCATTCGACATAACACCACATAACTACATTAGCGCCATCATTACTGAAAGGGGTATAATTAAATCACCTTATAAACGGGCTTTGCCAAACATGGCAGTCAAGGAAATCCGATAAGGAGGTTATAATATGCCTACATATGAGTATTGGTGCCCCAAATGCAAGAAAGAATTTGAGCTCAAGCGGCCCTTCTCTGACTTCAACAAACCTGCTTATTGTCCTATATGCAATGCCGAGGGAGAGAAGCTGATATCCAACTTCGCCTCAAAAACTGGATTCAACCTGCAGGTGCCAAGAAAACCCTTCAGGAAACAGGAATAACGAGAGAAAAGAACTAATCCTCGAAAGGGGATACCAGACAAATTTGATGCCACACGAGCAAGTCCTTGCTAAATATCCCCATACAGGTATAATTAGGGAAGTTTATGCCTGAGGCTGATATAGCAATCATTGGTGGCAGCGGACTGTATCACATGGAGGGATTAGAGGAAGTGGAGGAGGCAGATATAGTTACCCCATTTGGTGCGCCCAGTGACATTATAACTATTGGCACCATTCAGGAAAGCAGGGTTGCTTTTCTTCCCCGACATGGGAGGAAACACAATATAAGTCCCAGTGAATTACCTGCCAGGGCTAATATCTACGCCCTTAAGTCTCTGGGCGTGAGAAGAATCATCGCTGTAAGTGCCGTGGGCAGTCTCAGGGAAGATATCCATCCCCTGGACATCGTTATCCCTGACCAGCTTATTGACCACACCAGCGGCAGGGACAATACCTTTTTCACCAACGGAGCGGTGGCACATATTGCCTTTGCTGAGCCTTTCTGCCCCGAATTGCGGCACCTGCTTGAACAGGCAACCAGAGCAGCTGGAGCCCACTCCCACAGTGAAGGCACCTGCCTGGTGATGGAAGGCCCCCAGTTCTCCACCCGTGCTGAATCACACATGTATCGGGAATGGGGTGCAGACATCATCGTGATGACCACATTGCCAGAAGCTAAACTGGCCCGAGAGGCTGAGATGTGCTACGCCATGCTGGCTCTTGTTACAGACTATGATTGCTGGCATCCCCAACACGAATCGGTGACTGCGGACATAGTGTTAGCCAATCTTGATAAAGGGATTACGGCCGCTGAGAATGTATTACAGCTCGCCATCCCTCTTATCCAGGAGAAGCAAAACTGCTCCTGCCCTACAGCTCTCCAGGATGCACTGGTAACCGCTCCACAAGATATACCATTAGAAACCAGGGAACAACTTCACCTATTGTTGGAGAAATACCTGGATGGAGGAAACAATGTCTGAACAAGAGTTTAATTGTCTGCCAACAGCTCTTGGCTGTATGCCGCATACCGACGTGATAGAGGCATATTCAACTATTATGAGGTATCTGCCCGAAATTCCTGCATGGCCCCAGCTACCCCATCGTACCTTCACAGAAAACATGTATGTCCAATTTAGCGAAGGTTTTCCGGGAGCTGTAGTAATAGAGGACAAAGCGCATATCGAACCACCAGCAAATTTCGCTGCCCTCCTAAACCAGATACAGGATGACGCAAAACAAGATGCATTTAGCAAATATAGTATGTCCGAGGACTATGCTGAAGGACTTCATTTCTTTCTGTCCAACGCCTCAGGCCTGGAGTGGGTCAAAGGGCAGGTTACTGGCCCGATATCGTGGGGCCTAACAGTTAAGGATAATAACGGCAAAGCTATCATTTACAACCAGGGCCTGGCTCCAGTTATAGCCAAGTTTTTGCGCTTAAAGGCTGCCTGGCAGGATAACATTCTGAAGGAGGTAGCTCTTCATTCCATAATATTTATTGATGAACCTTGCCTCACCTCCCTGGATTCATCTATCATTCCCCAGGAAATGGTTACCAGCTTGCTGGAGGAAGTGCTGCAGGGTATCAAGGGCATAAAGGGAATCTATTGCTGTGGAGATGCCAACTGGCCGCTTCTCCTCGCCACAAGCATCGATATCCTGAGCTTCGACACTTATAGCAATGCCAGTTCCCTGGAGGCTTATCCTGATGAGGTAGTAGCCTTCCTCAAGCGTGGAGGGGTAATCGGGTGGGGAATAGTTCCACACGAGGAAGACAAACTGGCAGGAGAATCTGTGTCGAGCCTGAGAGACCGCCTCAGCGAAGCGATGCTTCCCTTCACCAGGGATGGCATCAACTTCAGGCAAGTCGTGGCCCAGAGCCTGCTAACACCTTCATCGGGACTAGCTGGTATGTCCACAGAGGCGGCAAGCGAAGCATTACACTTGCTGGCAGATCTTTCTGCTAGCATGAGAAGGAAGTATGTAGAATGAATAAAGCCAAACGAATGGCAAAACTGAAGCACCTCCGACGTGCGAAGAAGCTGGAAAACAAGAGAAAGCTGGCAGCAACACAACCAGTTGACAGCAAGGAGGGTGCGGATAAATAAGCGCCCACGCCCTGTTGCTAACCGGCAGGCCAGGAACGGGTAAAACCAGTCTGGTCAAGGAAGCCCTGGACTCCACCTCAATTAAGTGCGGTGGTTTTTACACCGAGGAAATACGCACTGGTGGTTCGAGGCAGGGATTTCGTATCGTTACTCTCGACGATCAGAGCGCCATTTTGGCACATGTTGACAGCCCAAGCCCGCATCGAGTAAGTAAGTATGGTGTTGATATCAACAATTTTAACAGGGTAGGAGTGACAGCATTACGCCAGGCAACACAGGAAAATAGCCTTATCGTGATTGATGAGATCGGCAAGATGGAGCTTCTCTCAGAGGAATTCCAACAAGCAGTAACCCAGGCGATGAGCGGTAATAGCAGAGTGCTGGGAACTATTATGTCAGGTTACCACCCCTTCGCTGTGGAAATTAAACATCTCCCTGGAGTCAAAACCTTACAGGTCACAGAGAACAACCGCAGGCAGGTGCTGGCAGAAATCCTGGCATGGCTGGAAACACAATGAGGGTAAATCTGGTGTCACTGGGAGATATAGCACAGGACATCATGAGCCAACTAAAGACCAGAACAAGCCAAGTTTTCGGGTGTCCCATGAATATAGAGCCGACCATAGCAGTTCCTGAGCATGCCTATAATGCAGAACGAAATCAATATCTCGCTACAGATCTAATTTCCTTGCTGGATGAGAAAAAAGGGGAGGACGATGACCTGGTCATAGGCATCACTGAAGTCGACCTGTACGCTCCCAGGTTCAGCTTTGTCTTTGGCCAGGCAGACACACTCTCTCATACCGCCGTAATATCCCTTTGTCGCTTGAGACAGGAATACTATGACCTGCCTCACGATGAGGCTCTGTGCTTGGATAGGGCCACCAAGGAAATAGTCCATGAATTAGGACACACCTTTGGGCTGGGACATTGCCCCAATTCCAGGTGCATCATGCACTTCTCCAATAGCCTGGCGGATACTGATTACAAGGAAGCTATATTCTGTGCCAAGTGTCAACCAGGGCTGCAATTATGATTGAGGATAATAGATAATGGACAAACTGCCACCACTAGTCGAATCCCTACTCAAACCCCAGGCCTATTCCCATGATACCAGGGACATTCAACTGGTTCAGACCCAGATGTCTTTTCTGTTCCTCACCGGAGATTATGTATATAAGGTAAAGAAACCCGTAAATTTAGGATACCTGGACTACAGCACCCTGGAGAAACGCCGCTACTTCTGCCACCAGGAGCTTGAGCTAAACCGACGACTTTGTCCTCATGCCTATTTAGAAGTGGTACCAATTACCCAGCAGGACACAGAGTTTCATGTCGATGGGACAGGCAATATCGTGGAATACGCCGTGAAGATGAAGCAACTGCCGCAAGGGCGCATGATGGACGTGCTACTACCCCAGAGCAAGGTAACAAGCGAAATGATATCCCAGGTGGCGAAGAAACTAGCACATTTCCACCACAGGGCACAGACAGGGCCAGAGATAGCCGCCTTTGGTAAACTGGATGTCATTACCCAGAACACCAGCGAAAACTTCAGTCAAACGGAAAAATATATAGATGTATCCCTCTCCAACCCAAGATATAACCGTATCAAGCGCTACACTGAGAACTTCATCAGGAACAATAATGAACTGTTCCAGAGGCGAGTGAAGCAGGGTAGAATAAAGGATTGCCACGGCGACCTGCACGCAGTTCATGTCTGTTTCACTGACGACATCTGCATCTATGACTGTATCGAGTTCAACGAAAGGTTCCGATATTCCGATGTAGCCTCGGAGATCGCTTTCCTTGCCATGGACCTGGATCATCGCCAGGCACACCCACTGTCTCGACACCTGATAGATACCTATGTGAAGCTAAGCGGCGATGATGATTTGCTTGATTTGCTCCAGTTCTATCAGTGCTACCGTGCCTATGTTCGCGGTAAGGTGGAAAGCTTCAAGCTGGATGACCCTTATTTTTCCGCCACGGAGAAGGAATCCATATTGCAAACTGCGAAGGAATACTTTGGGCTGGCATACTCCTATACCAGAAACAAGCCACTATTACTTATCACCGCGGGACTGGTGGGCACAGGAAAGTCAACGGTGGCTCAAGCCATAGCTCGGGAATTCGGCTTCTCTGTTATATCTTCGGATGTCATCAGGAAAACGCTGGCCAACATCACGCCTACAGAGCACCGCTTCGAGCAATACCACCAGGGAATATATTCTCCTGATTTTTCTCGCAAAACATACAACCATATGTTCCAGCAAGCAGGGAATATACTATCCCAGGGAGAATCAGTTATACTTGATGCTTCGTTCGGCAGACGGGATGACCGACAGCATGCCCGAGAACTGGCCGAATTACAGAATGCCAATTTTATTATCATAGAATGCCAGGCAAACGAACAAGAGATACAGAGAAGACTGGAGGAAAGACTCAAACAGGAAACAGTTTCGGATGGTCGCTGGGAAATATTTCAACGCGAAAGACAGGACTTCCAGCCAATAACAGAGATGGACGGTGAGACTCACATCGTCGCAGACACCACCCAGCCAGCAGATAAAATTATAAAGGAGATAGAAAGTAAGCTATGAATACTGAGGACTGTGATATCAAAGATCGCTCCCTGGCAGGAGAAGGAAAGCTGCGCATTGAGTGGGCCGGCAGAGATATGCCCGTGCTCCAGTCAATAGCACAGAGATTCGCTAAAGAAAAGCCCCTGAAGGGAATACGCATCTCTGCCTGCCTGCATATCACCACGGAGACCGCTAACCTGGCGTTAACACTAAAGGAGGGCGGTGCCGATTTGGTACTCACAGCCTCGAATCCCCTGAGCACACAGGATGATGTAACCGCTGCCCTGTTGGATTACGGTATTCCCGTAAATGCTATCAAGGGAGAAGATGACAAAAGGTACTATCAACACATCGCCATTGCCATACAGCATAAGCCACAGATAACCATGGATGATGGTGCTGACCTGGTCTCCACACTACACAAAGACTACCCTGATCTCAGCCGCGAGGTTATCGGGGGCACAGAGGAAACAACCACAGGAGTAATCCGCCTGAGAAACATGGCGAACGCCGGGAAGTTGAGATATCCCATCATCGCAGTAAACGACGCCATGACCAAGCACTTCTTCGACAACCGCTACGGGACAGGACAAAGCACAATAGATGGTATTACCCGGGCAACAAATATATTGTGGGCTGGCAAAAAGGTAGTCGTGTGCGGTTATGGCTGGTGCAGCAGGGGGATCGCCATGAGAGCCCATGGGCTGGGGGCACAGGTCATCGTCACCGAGGTTAACCCAATTTCCGCACTGGAAGCAGCCATGGATAGCTACCAGGTCATGCCTCTGCTCCAGGCCTGCGAAATTGGAGAGGTATTCATCACCGCTACTGGTGATAAAAACGTCATCGATAGGGAACACATGCTGCATATGAAAGACGGAGCTATACTGGCAAATAGTGGTCACTTTAACGTGGAAATAAACGCCCCCGCATTGGAGAGCCTGGCAAAAGCCAGGAGACACGTGAGAGCTTTCGTTGAAGAATATACACTGGCTGATGGCAAGCGCATATATTTACTGGGCGATGGCCGGCTGATTAACCTGGCGGCAGCCGAGGGCCACCCCGCCAGTGTTATGGACATGAGCTTCGCTAACCAGGCTCTCAGCGTAGAACATCTCGTCACATCTCAGGGGAATATCAAGCCAGGGGTGTACCCCGTGCCTGAGCATATTGACAGGGAGATAGGACGATTAAAGCTCAAATCCATGAACATCGCTATCGACTCGCTAACACAGGAGCAGGAAACCTACCTGCATAGCTGGGAATCAGGAACATAGAGGAAAAATGACCAATACATTTAATAAGTCAGACTCATATTTGTTTACCTCGGAATCTGTCACTGAAGGACATCCCGATAAACTCTGCGACCAGATATCAGATGCCATCCTCGACTCTATACTGGCGAAGGATCCCATGGGCCGTGTTGCCTGCGAGGTGGCTGTTGCCATGGGCCTGGTCATAGTTATGGGAGAGATTACCAGTGACTGCTACATAGACATTCCTGATGTCGCGCGCCAGGTTATCAAAGAAGCCGGCTATACTCATCCGGAATATGGATTCAACTACCAGAACTGTGGCATCCTGGTATCGGTCAAGGAACAATCGAGCAACATCTCCGATGGAGTTAACTTCTCCCTAGAAGCTAGGAGCGGAGACGCCAAAGATGAACAAGATAAAACCGGTGCTGGAGATCAGGGGATGGTGGTAGGCTTCGCCTGTCGAGAAACGCCAGAGCTCATGCCCTTGCCCATCTCCCTGACACATAAAATATGTCGCCGGCTGGCCCAGGTAAGAAAGGACGGAACGATACCTTGCCTGCGTCCCGATGGTAAATCCCAGGTAACCGTAGAATACAGCCAGGGTAAGCCCAGAAAGGTAGTTTCCATTGTAGTTGCTGCCCAACACGACCCCGGAGTGAAACATAAGGTAATCGAGCATGACCTGATCCAGGAGGTTATCAATAAGACCATTCCACCTGAGCTAATGGGAAAAGATACTCAAATTTATGTCAACAGTGCTGGTGAGTTCAGTATCGGAGGGCCAGTATCAGACACGGGGTTCACGGGGCGAAAGATAATAGTGGATACCTACGGGAGCGCCTGCCGGAACGGTGGCGGCTGCTTCTCCGGCAAGGATCCCACTAAAGTAGATCGCTCCGCCAGCTACATGGCCAGGTATGTGACCAAGAATATCGTGGCAGCAGGACTGGCTGACTCATTGGAAATTCAGGTGGCCTATACCATCGGCAAGGCACACCCCCTGTCAATATCCATCGAGACATCAGGAACGGGTAAAATACCTGACGAGGCAATATTGCACCTCGTGAAAAAGCACTTCGACTTTCGCCCCCAGTCCATCATAGAGAAACTGGACTTGCATCGCCCTATATATCGCCAGGTATCTGCCTACGGCCACTTTGGCCGGGAAGACCTGGACCTGCCCTGGGAAAAGACAGACATGGTCGAGGCCTTACATGCTGATGCAGGACTATAAACCAAGATCAATGATGACTGCTTGTTAGCTACACTATTGCTACTATCTGTTATAATTTATAGCTAGAGAGTGAAGCTCTATGGCTAAAGCAGAGATTAAATTTGGCACCGATGGCTGGAGAGCCATAATCGCCGAGGACTTTACCTTTGACAATGTGCGCTTGTGCGCCCAGGGGATAGCCGATTACCTCAAGGCAGGAGAACTGGGAGAACAGGGACTGGTAATCGGCTATGATACACGCTTTGGCTCGGAGAACTTCGCCGCCGCCGCCGCAGAAATAATTGCCGGCAATGACATAATGGTTTACCTGTGCTCCAAACCAGCGCCAACCCCCGTAGTAAGCTACACAGTGGGAAAGACCGAGGCTGCTGGAGCTATCATCATCACTGCCAGTCACAATCCCGGGGCATGGAACGGACTGAAGTACAAGTCACAGGATGGGGCCAGCGCTCCTGTCGAGGTCACCAATCAAATAGAGACAAACATCGCCCGCATCTCCCGCGATAGGAAAATAAAAAGGCTAGCTATCGATAAGGGAGTTAACCAGAGGTTAATAAACTATCTTGACCCATCACCAGCATACTTTAAACAAATAAATAAGCTGGTGGATGTAAAGGAGTTACTAGACCACCAGATAACAATAGCAGTTGACCCCATGTATGGCGCCGGAATCGGCTACTTCAAAACATTGTTAAGTGATGGAAACATCACACTGTGGGAGATCAACAACGAGAGAAATCCCTTGTTCCCCGGAATCCAGCCGGAGCCCATCGCAAAAAACTTGAGCCGATTATCAAAGCTGGTGGTAAAACAAAAAGCCAATGTCGGCCTCGCGACCGACGGGGATGCTGATCGCCTGGGGATTATAGATGAACATGGCAAATTCTTGAATCAGCACCAGGTTTTCGCCCTGTTATGCCTGTATCTGCTAGAGATTCGCGGCGAGCGAGGCGCCATGGTTAAGACACTGACATCAACTGATATGATCGCCAAGCTGGGCGAAATATTTGATGTCCCGGTATACGAAACGCCTGTTGGCTTCAAGTATGTTGCCCCAGTAATGCTCAGGGAAAATGCCCTGATTGGTGGGGAGGAGAGCGGTGGTTACGGCTTCAGAGGCCACATCCCCGAGAGGGATGGCATCCTTGCCGGGCTATATTTCATCGATTTCATGGCTAAAACAGGAAAAACTCCATCACAGTTACTGGGCTACCTCTACAGCAAGGTTGGCCCCCACTTTTACGACCGTATCGATATCACTATAGGTCGGGATAAGCGCCAATCCATTGCCAATCAGCTAACCACCAACCCTCCCGACTCCGTGGATAGCATCAAGGTAACCAAAGTCAATACTGCTGATGGCTTCCGATTCTATCTGGAAAACAAATCCTGGCTACTCATTAGATTTTCTGGCACCGAGCCGCTGGTCCGTATTTATGCTGAAGCGGAAAGTCCTGATAAAGTGGCCAAACTATTGGGGGAGGGCAGGAAAATTGTCCACATATAGCAACAGGATAAATCTGGACCAGGCAGAGACATACCAACGATATGACCCTGACGGCATGCGCACTCACCTGCACAACTTGCCCCAGCAGATCAGGCAAGCCTGGGACAAAGCCAATGAGCTACATTTACCCCACGAATTTCAGGACATCAATAAAATTGTGATTTGTGGCATGGGAGGTTCCGCTATTGGTGGCGACCTTCTCCGCAGTCTGACATCCAGGCTGAATAAACCACTGGTCTTCGTCAACCGCGAATACGGCTTACCTTCGTGGGCCGATGGTAAAACACTGGTAGTCATCTCCAGCTACTCAGGAAACACCGAGGAAACTCTCTCTGCCTTCCAGCAAGCCCTGAAGACAGATTGCAAGAAAGTAGCCTTCACTACCAATGGTAAGGTAAAGCAGCTAGCGCAGGATAATGGAATGCCCACATTCACCATAGATTATATTTCAGCGCCACGAGCTGCCCTGGGATACAGCTTCATTCCTCTTATCGCCTTGCTCTCTCAACTGGGGTTTCTGCCCGATAAATCCCAGGAGGTGCAGGAAATGGCTCAAATTCTGGAATCTTCCCTGGCAGATCTGGCAGAGAATGTTCCTGAATCTGCTAACCCTGCCAAGCAGCTGGCGCAGAAACTGGCAGGAAAAATTATTGTGATATATGGGGCAGGCACGCTATCCCCGGTAGCTCGAAGATGGAAAGGACAATTCAACGAGAACAGCAAGGCATGGGCCTTCTATGAAACTTTATCCGAACTCAACCATAACTCCGTAGTCGGGTATGAATTCCCTCACGAAATGTCACCTGACATATATGTGGTTCTGCTGCGGTGCCCCTCACTACATCCAAGGATACAGGCACGCTACACGATAACCAGCCAGATGCTGAGCAACGCCGGAGTGGAACACCAGATAGTCAACAGTAAGGGAAATGACGACCTGAGCCAGATGATGGGTCTGGTATTTCTCGGTGACTGGACAAGCTATTACCTGGCTATGCTATATGGAACTGACCCCACGCCAGTGAAAGCAATCGATTTCCTGAAGGAAAAGCTGAAAAACGGCGGAGGGAGTGGGATTTGAACCCACGACCCCGATTGCTCGGAGTAAGCGCTTAGCAGGCGCCCGCACTAGACCTCTATGCGATCCCTCCACAGGCCGCTACATTATGCCATATACACCTACAGTGGACAAAACCTCAACCAAGCGCAGGTATGCACTCCACAGGCTAACAGAACAAGTATCGTGCAGGGCTCTATCAGGTTTCCTGGCCTACAATTACCCATGGAATCCCGTTATCTAAATCGTCGTTTTGCTTCTCGTCACTCAGAAAAACTACCCAAAACATCTAGCACACTGGTACAATGAACTATAATGTAAATATTAATAGCTGCGAGAAGAAACAATCTGAAGTAAGGAAAAGCTATGATGGCCAAATAACAGGGAAACATTCTTATAGTCGATGATGAGGAAAACATCAGGAATCTCTTACATCATATCCTGGAGAAACAGGGATATCACTGCGAGGAAGCGGCAACTGCCGATCAAACCCTGGAACAGATAAAAAACAGCCCTGTGGACCTTGTGCTTCTGGATATCATGATGCCAGACCAACCAGGTACCAAGCTACTCTCACAAATCAAGGAACGCTATCCTGACATCATGGTTATCATGGCCACCGCCACCCAGGATATGGATACTGCTGTTGAAACTATCAGGCATGGCGCTTACGACTACATAACCAAGCCATTCAACCTCGACGTGGTCATCCAGAGTGTAAAGAGAGCCCTGGAAAAAAGAAGGCTTGAATGCGACCTGCAAGAATACAAACAACATTTAGAGGATAAGGTTGAGGAACAAGCGAAGCAGATTCGTGAAACTTCTCTTGGAGCTATGAGGTCGCTGTCTTTCGCACTGGAAGCCAACGATAGATATACTGCCGGGCATTCCCGCAGGGTAACTGAGTTTTCCCTGGCCATCGGGAGAGCACTACATCTAGGCAAAGAAGAGATAGAAAACCTTCGTTGGGGCAGTATGCTCCATGACATCGGTAAGATTGCCGTAGATCCATGCATTATCAATAAGCCTCGCAAGTTGACGCGTGAAGAGTATACCCAGGTCATGACACATACCATGGTGGGGGCCAGCATAGTGGGAACAGTAATCGCCAATAAGGACATAATTGGGATAATTGAACATCACCACGATCGTTACGATGGCAACGGACTTAATCAGAATCTCAGGGGGGAGAACATTCCCTTTCTTGCCAGGATTGTGTCTGTAGCTGATGCGTACGACGCCATGACATCCGTTCGACCATATCGATCTGCGTTGTCCAGGGAAACTGCACTTGCCGAAATAAACAATGGAACTGGTAAACAATTTGATCCAACTGTCGCAAAGGCTTTTGTTAAATTAGCACCAGCTGATTTAGTACCACAAAAGAAGACAATATTAGTCGTAGATGATGAGCCCAGCATCAGGATGCTGGCCAAAAGCATGCTGAGCAGTGACTACACCGTCATCGAAGCAACCAATGGCCAGGAGGCAGTAGAAATCACTCAAAGAGAAGCACCTTCCGTTATTCTCATGGATATTCTCATGCCTAAAAAAGATGGACTGCAGGCATGTCACGAAATTAAATCCAACCCGGCAACCAGGTCAATTCCCATAATAATGCTAACTGCTATAGATCAAGAATTAAACCGCAAGCTTAGTGCCGAGTTAGGCGCTGATCAGTATATCGCCAAGCCATTTAACCCTCAAGAAATGCTTGATGTCATCAATAAACTATTACAAGAACACAAATAGTGTGCATCCTGCCCCTGCCAAGGATGCTTGCCCGGCAGAATTAGCATTCCTCATGCACTTGTGGGGCACCCCCATGCCCCGGTGAGGAGCTGCAAAAAATATGCTGCTTCTTTTTCTCCCCATACTTCAGATTATCCGTACCGCCTGCCATGCCATCCCGCAGCCGTTTCTCAGTCTTTTGAGAAATACACGCTTGTGTTTTTACCTCCAGACTTAAGCAGGACAATATCAGAAGGGTTATTCCTGAGAACCATGTGAGGTGTACCTCGTCCTGATAGAACCCTTGGAAGGAGATGATAGCTATGTAATACTCAGCGTTAGCAGTACACCCGAGTGAGACATTAACTCGAGAAAAATAGCTCCCCTCCTTTTGAATCCAGAGAAGAAAGTTAGCAGGAGGATAATAAAGTATTTTGGAAATTTGCCTAGCAGGCAGTTTTTATGAGTAAAGGAGCTTTCCTGAGTATTGTATCAAGCAATTATTTTACTTTACTGCTTCGCATTCTTCTAGGAGGTATCCTTGTTTTTGCAGCCGTCGGGAAGCTGCCTAGTGCGACGCAATTTGTTGATGTGGTTAGTAGTTACGGACTGCTTCCAGAGCTATTGGTGAGGCCTTATGCTCTTTTGCTGCCCTGGGTAGAACTGGGGTTGGTATTCTTCTTATCCTTGGCTTTTTGAGCCGAATAGCCGCTGGAGGGAGTATCCTCATGAATATCAGTTTCATCATCGCGAACGTCTCGACCCTTTATAAGCATTCGTGTTGTCACTGCTTTGGTGTTCAACCGGTGCATACTCAAACATCCACTGCTCTGATAATAGATGTTGTCATGATATTGATGGCTCTGGTTATTGTGTACTGGGGACCGGGGCTTTATAGTATAGGACAGCAGGTAGTACATGGAAAGCTACGCTCGAGAAAATGGATAATATAAGCAAGTATGAAGAAAATGAAAAAGGGCGAGGCCTCTATGGATCTCGCCCCTTTCTATTATCCGGTGCGGGGTACTTCCAGCCACTCAACCCCCATGCCAGGTCTGAGAATGTTGCTGACCCGCAACGGCGTCCGATGTAATAGAGAACCAGTTCTCCAGCTTCCAGCCGGCTAATGACATCAGCAATAAGAGCCTAGCAGGCACTCTACATATGATGAACCACACCACGGAGATCACAGGCCACCGCATATGATGCTAATGGTGGACTTGAATGGACGATAGACAGAACTTTTAGCCTAGCATTTAGCCTCAGCCTATAATCCACATCGCCACAACCATTATAACGTCCTTTCATAACCCGTGCATGTATCCCCCATCTATCTGAACCAGATCAAGAATTCTTTCAACAAACCGCGCGCTTTGATTGAGTACTATTTTAACGGCTACTTTCGTTTAGCCACTAGGTTTTCGCTTGCTCCAGCTCCTGGATATCCTCAATTGGGGGTACATGTATTTTCTCGGCAACCTTGCGGAAATGGAATCCCTGAATAGCAAAGGTTATGGATAAAGGGAAAGACTTGGGCTTTTTCAGCAAGGTCCAGGCAAATAACCTCCAGTAACACCCTCTCCCTTTTTCCTTGATACCCAAAACCCACATGGACTTAATCAACGCCACGATATGGCGAGGATTAATATTGCCTTTTCTTTTGCCTTCGGGTTTATACTCTTTTAGAAAGGTTATAATACGTTCGTAGTATGGTCTGGACGCATAGATTGTACTCAGGATGTGCTTATAGCCGCGGGCAAGTGTTTCGCGGCCCATCTTAGGCATAATATTGGTGGAACCGTCCGTATTGTCACCAGTACCTCCTGACAGCAGGCGCTTCTCCCCCTTCAGACGTTTATATAGCCGCGTTCCAGGTGGAGCCATCAGTACACCGACCATAGCGGTAACGATGCCACTCTTTTGAATAAAACTGATTTGGCTTTCAAAAATTGAGGCTGGGTCACTATCAAAGCCTACAATAAATCCTCCCTCCACCTGAAAACCGTGGCTTTGAAGCTTCTTAACTGATGCCAGCAAATCACGATTTTTATTTGGTATTTTGTTACATTCAACTAGGCTTTCTTCATTCGGGCTTTCGATGCCAACAAATACGCCGTCGAACCCTGCCGCCGTCATCAATCGCATTAGCTTTTCATCATCGGCAAGATTTAGAGATGCTTCTGTGAAAAATGAAAAGGGGTGTTTTTTCTCTTTCATCCATTCAATTACTGCCGGCAGAATTTCTGACTTTAATTTTCGTTTATTGCCGATGAAATTATCATCAACAAGAAATACGCTACCCCGCCACCCAAGATTGTATAATGTATCCAGTTCGGCCAATATCTGATTTTTGTCTTTGGTTCGTGGTATATGTCCGTTCATTATAACGATATCGCAAAACTCGCAGTCGAAAGGACAGCCCCGAGAATACTGGATGCTCATTGACTGGTACTTTTTCTTATCGATAAGTGACCACAAGGGGACAGGGGTCTTCGTTATATCCGGTCGTTCCTTAGCTGCGTAAATATGTCTAGCACATCCCTTATCTAGATCTTCCAAAAAGAGCGGCAGTATATTTTCAGCCTCACCAAATATGAGATGATCTATATCGTCAAAGCCAAATTCTTCGTACCCAGTGCTAAAAAGGGGGCCACCGGCAACAATTTTAGTCCCGAGTTTCCTACACCTGTCAATGACTTCCCTCGCCGAATCTTGTTGCACTACCATAGCGCTGATAAACACATAATCAGCCCACTTAAGGTCTTTACCAGTCAGGGTTGCTGTATTCATATCTACAAGCTTTTTCTCCCATTCAGCGGGAAGCATTGCGGCCACAGTTAATAGCCCCAAAGGGGCAAAAATTGCTTTCTTAGAAATGAATCTCAAAGCATGCTTAAAACTCCAAAAAGTATCTGGAATCTGCGGATAGACAAGAAGTACTTTCAAATTACGCTCCTTCTGTATAGTATGGTGGAGCTGAGGGGATTCGAACCCCTGACCTCCTCCGTGCAAGGAAGGCGCTCTCCCAATTGAGCTACAGCCCCAAGTCCGCTAATAGTCACAGACAAGCTCCATTATATACGATAGCAGGAAGGAATGGCTACTCTAAAAAGTGGAAACAGCAGACACAGAAACGCTCCAAGTAACCTCGCTCTCCCTTTCCTTTCAGTAATTACCTTTCTCAGGCACTTCTACCTACTCGGTATCTCAACCCTCCCCCTCCAACCTCAACTCAATTACTTGGAGCTGATTTAAACGTAACATACCCTATATGCGGTGTCAACAGCACGACATAGAAGGCAAGGAATCCCAATTAAACCAGGGAACCAGGGACAGTGCACTAAAAAGGTATATGGGCAGCTATACTTAAAAGAACAACCCCGGGCACAGTGCCAGGAAACTATTCGCGAAACCTGCTGAAAATGAGAATAGCATTAGGTCCTCCGAAGCCAAAAGAGTTGGACATTGCTACCTCTACCTTAGCCTTTCTCGCCACGTTGGGAACATAATCCAGGTCGCACTCGGGATCCGGAGTCTCTTGATTTATCGTGGGAGGGATGATTCCATCCCTGATGGTAAGCACGGTGAACACCGCCTCCACAGCCCCCGCTGCTCCCAGCAAGTGCCCCACCATAGACTTATTGGAGCTAACGGGAACATCCTTGCTCCGACTCCCTAAAACAGCCTTTATGGCCCGGGTCTCGCTCACATCATTGAGAGGAGTAGATGTGCCGTGGGCATTGACATAATCAACATCACCTGCAGAAATACCCGCATCAGCCAAAGCCAAGTTCATACACCTGGCCTGGCTTTCCCAATCAGGCTCTGTAGCATGAAAACCATCGATATTGGCGCCATACCCTGTCAGTTCAGCATATATCCTGGCTCCTCGATTGACTGCAGCTTCCATCTCCTCCAGAATAAGAGTAGCAGCCCCTTCACCAAGCACAAAGCCATCCCGATCCTTGTCAAAGGGACGGCTGGCTTTCTCAGGCTCATCATTCCGCCGGGATATCGCCCTCATTTTATCCAGTCCAGCAATCCCCACAGAGATAATATAAGCTTCACTACCACCAGCAATCATGGCATCAGCATCGCCATACTGAATGAGCCTCATAGCTTCCCCAATAGCAGTGTTCCCCGTCGCACAGGCATTAGACACACACATGCTCGGCCCCTTGCTTCCAAAGGCGATAGAAATCTCTCCCCCCAGCATATTGGGGATAAATCCCAAGATAAAAAAAGGGGAAACAGCACCTGGCCCCTTGTCCCGAAGGGCAAACAGGGTGTCCTCATATGTCTGCATCCCACCAACAGAGGTACCTATCACATTCCCCACCCTGCCGGCATTTCCGGCGTTAATAGTTAGTCCGGAATCATCAAGGGCCATCCTGGTAG
>JAUXIH010000147.1 GCA_030621105.1 Dehalococcoidia bacterium
AGCGAATGGCAAAGAGTTACCACAAGTCTCTCCAGGTGACGCCGAATTTTTATAGCTACATCTGGATGGGAATGGGAAATAATTGCAACGCCAGTCTCATCGCCAATGTCCTTGAGGGAGAGCGGCCTCATGTGCTGGTCGACCCGGGACACATCAAGAATGAGATGCATGAGCCCTGTGTCGCTTCCCTGGTGTCCTGCATGGAGCAGGATGGCTTCGCGCTGGATAAAATTGGACTGGTGATTATGACCCACTCTCACCCGGATCACTTTGAGCCGGCGGAAGACATTGTCAGGGAGAGCGGCGCCATGCTCACCATGTCCCGCGAGGAAGCGGAGTTTTATCGCGGGGGCTGCATGATGTTGTACCGCGCTTTCGGCAACAGGCCGCCGGAGGTGGAGCCATTCTTCTATCTCACCGAGGGCCAGTTAAGTCTGGGCAAGGACAACCTTGATATCAGGGTATTGCTCACGCCGGGACACACGCCGGGCTCGGTTTCCCTGTACCTGGAGCGGGACAGGATATTGATAACCGGCGACGTGGTGTTTTTCAACAGCGTTGGCCGCACCGATTTTATTGGAGGGAACCCCGCATTGCTGGGCCGGAGCATCAACCGTTTATCTCAGCTCGATGCGGAGCATGTCGTGCCGGGCCATAGCACCGAGCCGGGGATGATAATCAGCGGCAGGGACAAGGTGGCGCGCAATTTTACCATGGTGAGGATGTTTTTCAGCTATGGATGATAATAAGTTAAAGGATGTCATGGAGCATACCGTGCTGGTTCGGCCTCCGCAGCAGGCGCTGGCGACCTTTGGCGACTCGGTGATCGACTACTGGGTGGTTACCGAGCTGGCTGGTAGCGTTTGCGTTGTCCGGGACGGCAGGGTGCTGGCTCAGAAGCCCAGGATAATTACTCCCTCTTACCTGGTTAACCTGGAGGGGTTTAGCTCGGCGGCCAGGCAATATGTTGAGACGCTGCGCCGTGAGCACCCCCACGAGCCGGGAGTGTTCTATAAATATAAGAATGAGTTTCGGAACATGGAGGTTGTCTCTGAGGGTGTCAGCCAGGTGATAGATAACCTCAACGCCCGGCTGGATGAGCAACATAATCCCTTGAGCACCATCATCAGGGGGGAGGAGGAGACCTGGGATGTCTCCCTGATGGTGTTTATTTACCACTTGACCCGTGCCTCACTCCATACCAATGTTGCCGAGTTTCGTAGCCGTGGCTTCCTGGATATAGATTCTCGCGGAGTTCCCCGCGGTGCCCAGCAGCACCTCGAGGAGATGTTTGAATGGGTGAGCCGCGATTTAAAGCTGGCGCCGCAGCTCGTGGCCGAGCTCAATCGCTGGGGACTGTTTGCCGACTACCAGGACAGGTTCTTTGCCCTGTTCCACGAGAGGTAAGAAGCTATCCTTGGTGAGGTTTGTTCTCTACATCAGCCCGATGTACCAGTAGAGAATGCTGTTGCCCCATAGCATGGTTATCAAGGCGGCCAGGGCTAAGAATGGCCCAAAGGGTATGGCATCCCGGCGGCTTTTCTTCTTACTCACCAGCAGGGCCGCTCCGATTATGCCGCCAAGTACCGCCCCGAAGACCAGTGAGAACATCACCAGCGGGAATCCGATGGCCAGCCCCATAAGTGCTGCCAGCTTGACATCGCCGAACCCCATGCCGCCGCGGGATATGATGGCGACCAGCAGCAATAGTATGAATCCCAGCCCGCCGCCGGCAGCAGCGCTGAGGATTCCCGTGGAGAGTAGTGGCGTTAGCCATGGCTGGGGAGCCACCACGGATATTACCAGGGCTGCCGCCATTCCCGGGTAAACTACCTTATTTAATATAAGTCCGTGTTCCAGGTCCACCACGAAGATGACGAGGAACAGGCATGAATAGAATGCCATGACGGCCATCTCTGTGCTCAGTCCATAGTTCCAGTAGAGGAGGGCGAACATGATGCTGCTAGTCAGCTCCACCCAGAAGATTCTCCTGGGCACCGGGGCCTGGCAGTAGCGGCAATGCCCCTTGAGCCACAGGTAGCTGAACACGGGCACGAGGTCTGGCATCGCCAGCCTGTGCTGGCAGTGCTCACAGTGGGAGGGGAGCTTTGGCAAGCTAGATTGAGAGGGTTATGATTGTCAAGAGGTTTTACTAGAGCAGTTCTTCTAACTGTTTTTCTGTGAGTCCTGCCTGCCGTATGATGCTGTGTAACGTACCTCGAGGGATTTCCTTCTTGCCCAGTGGGATTATAACCGTTCTAACCTCTTCTGATAATTCTTTCCTGAAAGCTTGATGACTTCCCCTGTTAGACTTTCCTCTAGGCTCAAAGCCTCCCCTTTTCAAGGCAGCGATTAGACGACGGCTGCTTAATGTCCTCATGCTACGCGCGAACAGGTATCTTCTGGCGGAACTGTGTGACGAATGAAGAAGGAAGTACAGGTTCATCAGCATGCAAAACCCGGATACCCTTTTCTTTGAAAACCTGCTCCCTTTCCCCTTCGTCTTCTAAGGTGTTTAAGTAAAGCTCGAGGGCATCACCAAGATTTCTCATAGCCTCTTCAGGCCCTCTCCCACAACTGGCAATATCCAGATTAGGGCACCAGGAGCTATATTGATTTCCTTCTTTTGTTATGACGATATCAACGCCAATATATTCTTCAATTGATCTTCCCATTTTTACCTCCATCTTGAGGAAAGATAGAGAACCTCCTTTACTCCCTAAGTTTCTACATTTTCTCATATTTATGTATTTATTTCAATCTAGTTCAATGGTCTCTACATGTTACACTAAACCAAGAGCAATATCTCTGGGCCGTTAGCTTAAGTGGAAGAGCACCTGACTTTTA
>JAUXIH010000086.1 GCA_030621105.1 Dehalococcoidia bacterium
GCTAAGGGATTACAAATGGCCATTAATCGGGCTCATGTGGGCTGTGACAATCGCTCTGGGATACATTGGATTCAGCAAGCATTTTTCAGCCATTGGCGAGGCGCCCCCATTTTGGCATATCTTGTATCTTACTGCACAACTCTTTGTTCTGGAATCAGGCGAAGTTCTAGGCCTGGTAAACTGGGAATTACAGGTGGCACGGCTTTTGGCACCTGTGATGGCTATTTACACCACTATAGAGGCTTTGGCAATCATTTTTCACGAACAGGTTCAGTTGCTCCGTGTGCGATTCTTGAAGGACCATATAGTGGTCTGTGGGTTGGGCCAAAAAGGCTTACTCCTGTCTAGAAGTTTCCGTGAAAGTGGGGAGCAAGTTGTGGTAATCGAGCAGGACAGAGGCAATAGCATGCTCGGACAATGTAGGGAACATGGCGTAATGACATTGATAGGTAACGCAACAGACTCAGTAATGCTTCAAAGGGCACGGGTACACAAAGCCAAATATATTATATCAGTCTGCGGCAACGATGGTGCTAATGCGGAGGTGGCTACTCGTGCCCGTGCCCTCGTTTGGGGTCGCAAAGGCAAGGCGCTATCATGCCTCGTTCACATCTTTGACCCGCAGCTCTACAACTTGCTCAGAGAGCGCGAGATGGGGATGGGCAAGCCGGCAGCGTTCAGGCTAGAGTTCTTTAATGTTTTCGAAAGCGGGGCTAGAGTCTTGCTAAACGAATACCCGCCTTTCAGCAAAACGGGTGAGGAGCCCAGCCCCGGACCACACATAGTCGTAGTTGGAGTAGGACGCATGGGAGAAAGCGTGGTAGTGAATGCCGCCAGAAACTGGCAGGAAAGAGGTAATGCAAGTGGTGAGCGCCTACGCATTACTTTGATTGATAAAGAAGCGGAAAGAAAAAAAGAATCCTTATGCTTTCGGTACCCCCAGTTAGAAAGAGTTTGTGAGTTGGTGCCTGGGCAGATGGATGTTAAGGACCCCGAGTTTGAGCGAGCCGAGTTTCTCTTCGATTGCCACGGGTATTGCGATGTGTCGATGATATATCTTTGTCTGGATGATGATTCGGCCGCTCTGGGTGCAGCCTTGATGTTACGCCAGCGAGTTAGGCCTGTTGAAATCCCAATAGTGGTGCGCATGACTCACGATGCCGGGCTAGCTACCTTGCTGCCAGAAAAGAGGGATAAGGGCGAGAGCTTTGTTAATGTGCATGCGTTCGGGCTTCTTGACCGCACTTGCACACCGAATTTGCTATTTGGGTGTACCTACGAAATTCTGGCACGCGCCCTCCACGAAGACTACGTGCGAAACGAGCAGGAAAAAGGCTCCACCCTTCAGACCAATCCTTCCATGGTTCCCTGGGAAGAGTTATCAGAAAACCTTAAAGAGTCGAACAGGGGTCAAGCAGAACACATCCGTGTGATGCTGCAGGCTATCGGCTGTGATATTGCCATAACGAACGATTGGGACGTGCAACCTTTCTTGTTCTCGCCAGAAGAAGTGGAGTCGATGGCAAAGATGGAACATGAGCGTTTCGTCGAGGAGCGATTGCGTGAAGGGTTTAAATATGGTCCCGTTAAGGATCTAAAAAAGAAGACTAACCCCAATCTGGTTTCTTGGAACGAATTGCCTAACGAAGAGAAGAACAAAGATAGGAATTCAGTTCGGGACCTCCCCGCATTCCTAGCCAAGGCACGTTTCCAGATCTATCGATTGAGGAGGAAGGAATGAGGAGCTCCTTCTACGACATGGGGAAATCCTATCTCCTCGCTGGCAAGTTATACGAAAGCCTCGCTGCATATGCTAAAGCCATTCAGCTCAGCACTGCCACATCTATGATAGATACTCCACTAAAATCTATGGGAGACAAGTCGCTGGCGCACGAGTGGGTGCAAAGGTTGTTGCTGCTCGGGCAGGCCGCGAAATTCCCGACATACGAAGCAAAGGGAGCCGTAAAGAAGCTGGCATTTAGTGGCTATAAGCCGATTGCGAGCCCCGCTGTCATCGTGGCTGGTGGATGTGATGTCAGCGTTGAGCAGCAGATACAGGGCTATCGCCAGCTTATGCTGGAGGCCTTCAGGAACTTCAAAGGCACCATCATCAGCGGTGGCACAACCGCGGGAATAAGCGGTCTGGTTGGCGATGTGAGCGAAGAGCACACCGATGCCATTCGGACCATCGGCTATGTTCCCAGGTCAACTCCGACCGATGTATTCATGGACAGGCGATACAGCGAGATTCGCTACACCGAAGGTGATAGCCTCAGCGCCCTAGAACCTTTGCAATACTGGACTGACATCATTGCTTCCGACATTCCTCCGTCTCAGGTCAAGCTTGTAGGTATCAACGGAGGCACCATTACTGCAGCTGAATACAGAATAGCAATGGCTTTGGGCGCCTATGTTGCCGTTCTCAAGGATAGTGGGGGCGAGGCAGCAAAGCTTCTCCAGGATGATGACTGGCGTATGTCAATGAGGCTAGTAGAGCTACCTGCCGATGTGATGACAATCAGGGCATTCATCGGATGGAAATGCTCCAGGCTGGCGCCAGATATCCAGGAGACCATCGCTAAAGCTATCCATGACCATTACCGACATATTCGGCATGGCAATGCGCCTAACCAAGACCCCTCGATGGCAGAGTGGGACAAGCTGCCGGAGTATCTCAAGGAGTCTAGCCGACAACAGGCTGACCACATTTTTGAGAAGCTGCGCCAGATAGGCTGCACCGTGCATGAAATCACTGACCGTGACATCGGACTAATGACATTCACTGAAGGTGAGGTCAAAATTATGGCAGGGATGGAGCATGGGCGATGGAATGTTGAGCGACTTCTCGATGGCTGGATGTGGAGTGAGACAAGGGATATAATGAAGAAGACCAGCCCTTATCTTGTAGGTTGGTCAGAGCTTCCTGATGACGTAAAAGAGCGGGATAGAGAGCTGGTGCGCAAGATACCGAAATTCCTGGCTAAGGTCGGGCTGGAGATTCGCCGATAATTTTAGTGGTAGAGGAGCAATAGGTTAGCCCAGTTAATGCTATACGATTGTACTGTAGGGTAACAAAGGGGAGCATATGAGTGATGTTTTCATTGCCCATGTGGAAGAAGATGCCGATGTCGCATTAGAAATCATCCTTGGCCTGGAAGAAGCCGGTTACGCTACATGGTGCTACGAAATGGACAGCATTCCAGGACCTTCCTACCTGATACAAACAGGACGAGCGGTTGAACAAGCCAAAGCTGTTGTCGTGGTAATAACCCCGCATTCGGTTGGTTCTCGCCAGGTCACCAAAGAAGTTGTCCGGGCTCATGAAAGTGATAAAGAGTTTGTCCCGGTACTGCGAGGTATTACACATGTTGAGTTTCAAAACCGCCAGCCAGAATGGCGAGAGGCTTTGGGTGCTGCCTCCTCAATAAGCATTCCATCAAGGGGGGTTGTGGGCATTCTTCCTCGCATCATCAGTGGACTCAAAGTCTTAGGCATTCAACCCAAATCAAAACCTGACACCGCGCGGATTGTGCAGATACGCAAGGCATTGGACGAGCTGCAAGGACGCACTACTCTAGAGAAAGCTGGGGAGCTGCCACCGCCAATCAGAAAGCCCGAGGTGAAACCTGTTGTCACAGAGATACCGCCTACCAAAGTTGCTGAGGAAGCCAAGGGACGGCAAAAGTGGATTAGGCTAGCCGTGATAGCATGCGTAGTTATAGCCTTGAGTGTCATGGGGGTGATTTTTCTTGGTCGGTCTCAACCCGCTCCTCCGCCGGAGACCTTTCCGCCACCTCCCGCTGAGGATGTCACACCCACACCAACAACTTTAGTTACCTTCCCTGACAAGAATCTGGAAGAAGTAGTGAGAACCGCCTTGGGTAAGCAAGCCGGTGACGAGATAACGGCGGAGGAGTTGACCAGGCTTGGCTTTCTGAATGCTGACCAACAGGGCATCGCCGACCTTACGGGCATTGAGCATTGTGTGAACCTGACCGGGCTCAACCTAGGGGAGAATCGGATAAGCGATATTTCAGCTCTCTCGTCCCTCCCTAACCTAACCGTACTCATCCTGCGTCAGAACCAGATAAGTGACATCTCAGCTCTGTCTTCACTTACTAACCTGACTAAGCTTCACCTGGAGCAAAACCAGATAAGTGACATTTCGGCTCTATCCTCACTCATTAACTTGACTGAGCTCTTCCTGTGGGGAAACGAGATAAGAGATATCTCAGCTCTGTCTTCACTTACTAAGCTGACCGAGCTCCACCTGGGGCAAAACCAGATAAGCGATATACAAGCTCTTTCCTCCCTCACTAATCTGACTGAGCTCAGCCTGGGGGGAAACGAGATAAGTGACATCTCAGCTCTGTCTTCACTTACTAACCTGACCGAACTCAACTTAGCAGGGAACCGGATAAGGGATATGCAACCCCTAGTTGCTAACAGCGGGCTTTCGGAGGGGGATATTGTGACTTTGAAGTATAATCCTTTGTCTTCTACCTCAGTAAATACATATATCCCTCAACTTGAGCAAAGAGAAGTGATTGTTGTGGTGGAGTAAGATAGGGGTGGCAATTCTCCGGGGTAGGAGACTCTATAGATTCTATATGGTAGGCAGAGGGAACAAACGCTTGGAATGTGTGATTCTGGCGTAACAGACATCTTTTTGTGGGCAGGCGGCCTTAATGTTATAATCCAAGAGGCATAATTTCTATGATATTCGGAGGGAGTCGACTTAATGGATGAGGCGAAAGTAGTAATTAATCTCAAAGAAGGCATCATCGAACTGCAAGGTCCGGTTGACTTCGTACGGCAT
>JAUXIH010000054.1 GCA_030621105.1 Dehalococcoidia bacterium
CAAGTCTAATTCACGCTTCTTGAGCAACTATGCTTATCTTATCTTTTCATATATTGACTGTTAGCTTATGGCCAAGTATATCTTCGTAACCGGCGGTGTAGTTAGTTCTGTTGGCAAGGGTATATCAGTCGCTTCTATCGGTAGAATACTCAAGAGTCGCGGCATTACAGTGTCAACTCAGAAGCTTGACCCCTATCTCAATGTCGATCCGGGAACGATGTCTCCCTACCAGCACGGTGAGGTCTTCGTCACCAGGGACGGAGCAGAAACAGACCTGGACCTGGGGCACTACGAGAGATTCATCGGAATCGAATTAACCAAAGACTCCAATGTTACCTCAGGGCAGGTGTATTCCGCAGTTATCTCACAGGAAAGGAAAGGAGAATTTCTGGGAGGAACCATACAGGTCGTGCCTCACGTAACCAACGAGATGAAAAGAAGGATAAGAAAGGTAGCTCAAATATCCCAGGCTGAGGTTGTAATCGTGGAAGTAGGCGGAACCGTCGGTGACATCGAGGGACAGCCCTTCCTGGAAGCCATACGCCAGATGAGAAAAGAAGAAGGCCGAGACAATGTACTATATATTCACGTCACCTTCCTGCCCTACATTGGCGCCACCGATGAATTGAAAAGCAAGCCCACACAACACAGCGTCAATGAACTGCGCCGAATAGGTATTCAGCCCGATGCGATACTGTGCCGCAGCGACAGGGAAGCATCTGAAGGAATAAAAGACAAGATAGCATTATTCTGCGATGTGGATAAGGAAGCCGTCATTTCCCTGGTCACCAGCGAAACCATATATGAAGTGCCCCTCCTACTAGAAGAAGCTGGCCTGGGCAACCTCATAGTTAAACGACTGGGCCTGACTGCCCACGAAAGTGATCTCGACGAATGGCGAGATATGATAGCCAGAATAAAAGCCCCCAAGGAGCAGGTGCTCATCGGGCTAGTGGGAAAATATGTAGAGTTCCAGGATTCCTATTACTCCGTGCGTGAAGCCTTATCCCATGCCGCCCTGGCTCATAACCTTGAAATAAAGATACTGTGGTTTCCTTCCGAGGCATTAGAAAACGGAGACATTGAACAGCTCCGCCAGGTCCAGGGAATAATCATCCCCGGAGGCTTCGGTCAGCGTGGCATCGAGGGCATGATACGAGCAATGAAATTTGCCCGGGAAGAAAATATCCCATGCTTTGGCTTGTGCCTTGGCATGCAAACCATGGTCATTGAATTTGGCCGTCACACCTTTCACACACAAAATGTCAACTCCACCGAATTTGATGAGACCACCGAGTACCCTGTCATCGACCTGCTCCCTGAGCAGAAAAACATCGACAGCAAGGGCGGAACCATGAGACTGGGCACCTATCCCTGCCACCTGGCAGCAGGAACCAGGGCCGCCCAGGCCTACGGCACAGATATAGTATACGAGCGCCATCGCCATCGTTTTGAAGTCAACAACCGCTTTCGCCAGCCCATGGAAGCTGCCGGCATGATAGCCAGCGGAGTATCCCCCGATGGAAAACTGGTAGAGATTGCCGAAATCAAGGACCATCCCTGGATGCTCGCCTGTCAGTTCCACCCCGAGTTCAAGTCGCACCCCGACGCACCCCACCCCCTATTCCTGGACTTCATCGGGGCCGCCAAGAAAACGCTGGTTACCGGAACCCAGACAAGCTTGCCCATAGATTAAGGAGGAAACATGCGATTATTTCTGGACACTGCCAACCTGGAACACATACGCCATGGAGTGAAACTGGGAATCGTCTCAGGAGTAACCACCAACCCCAGCCTGGTATCCCGGGAAGGCAAGGTTGACTACCGCACGCTGGTGCAAGAAATATGCTCCGTTGTCCCTGGCCCGGTATCCACCGAGGTCTTAAGCCTGGACGCCCCAGGAATGATTGCCGAGGCCAGAGAGATTGCCAAATGGGCCGACAACATCGCTGTCAAGATACCTGCCAGCCTCGCCGGCATAGAAGCCACATCGCAGCTCTCCAAGGAAAGCATTAATGTGAACTTCACCCTGTGCTTCTCACTAAACCAGGCTATCATGGCGGCCGAGGCCGGAGCCGCATATATCAGCCCCTTCGTCGGAAGGATGGATGATATCGGAGAGGACGGCATGCAGCTGGTAGCAGATATCGTGGAATACCTCGAGTACTACCAATTGCCTTCGCAGGTAATAGCTGCTAGTATTAGACATCCCCAGCATTGTATGGCTGCTGCCAGGGCAGGCGCACATATTGCTACCGTACCCTATAAAATATTACTGCAACTAATACAACATCCTTTATCCGACATCGGCATCAAGCGCTTCGCCGATGACTGGGAGAAAGTGATGGGGAAACAAAAAATAACAACCACCGGCGCATGAAGGAGACACTATGATAAACATGTCACAACTGGAAGACAAAACCCACGACCAACTGGAAACCATAGCTAAGGAACAGGGCCTGAGTGGATACTCGGCGCTGAGAAAACAGGAACTGGTACAGCGCATCCTTGAGGCCGAAGCCGAGAAACAGGGAAACCTGTTCATGGGTGGTGTACTGGACACGCTAAATGATGGCTACGGTTTCCTGCGCCAGGATAGCTTTCTTCCCGGTCCGGGTGACATCTATGTCTCCAACTCTCAGATACGACGGTTCAACCTGAGAAATGGCGATTCCGTCTATGGCCAGGTGAGAACCCCCAAGGACAATGAAAAATATTACGGCCTCGTACGAGTGGAAACAATAAACGACCTCGACCCTGAGAAAGCAAGATCATGCCCACGATTCACCAGCCTGACTCCCGTCTTCCCTGACAAGCTCATCACCCTGGAGACCACGTCCAATGAACTATCAACACGATTGATAGATATGATAGCACCTATCGGCCGCGGACAGAGAGGCTTAATCGTGTCTCCCCCCAAGGCAGGCAAGACGATACTGCTCAAGAAAATTGCCAATGCCATAAACACCAACTACAAAGATATTCACCTCATCGTATGTCTCATCGGCGAGCGCCCCGAGGAAGTCACCGACATGAAAAGGTCGGTCAAGGCTGAGGTCATCGCCGCCACCTTTGACGAACCGGTAGAAAACCAGACCCGCGTGGCGGAGCTGGCACTGGAGAGAGCCAAGAGGCTGACCGAAACCGGCAAAGACGTGGTAATCCTGCTCGATGGCATCACCCGCCTGACTCGTGCCTACAACCTGGCGATGCCAGCATCAGGTCGCACCCTCTCCGGTGGTATCGACTCCTCCGCCCTGCACCCCCCCAAGCGATTCTTCGGAGCAGCGCGCAACATAGAGGAAGGCGGCAGCCTGACCATCCTTGCCACCTGCCTGGTAGACACCGGCAGCCGCATGGATGACCTCATCTACGAGGAATTCAAGGGCACCGGCAACATGGAACTCCACCTGGATAGAAAGCTGGCAGAGAAAAGGGTCTTTCCCGCCATAGATATCGTCCCCAGCGGCACCCGGAGAGAAGAGCTCCTGATAGATGAAAATAAACTCCAGCAGATATGGTTGCTCCGGCGCGTGGTAAACATGATAGCCAGCGATTCTCCCAACCACAGCGAGGCTGCCGAGAAACTACTGAATCGCATGAAGAAAACACGAAATAACGACGAGTTTCTGGCAACTCTATCCAAAGAAATGTAGACTTCTCCCCTCCATCCCGTTATCATTATCACTCATAACGACATGCTATCCAACGTAGATATATGGCGCGAGATGGAGGCGGGCAACATCGTGATAACGCCTTCCCCTCCGCGAGAAAGATTCGCCGGCGCCTCTGTTGACCTGACTCTGGCCGAGGAGATACGGATATTCGACACCTCCAAGTGCCCCTCCATTGACTATCGTGCTCTCGAAAAAGACCCGGACTTCCTGCTCAGGGTGACCACCCCCATAAAACTAACCAATGATACGCCGCTAATCCTCCACCCGGGCAAGGTCATCATCTGCACCACGCTGGAATGGATAGAGATACCCGACTACCTGTGTGCTGAGCTCCACGGCAGAAGCAGCCTGGCTCGTATTGGCATACTGCCTCACACCGCCGGGAAAATAGACCCTGGCTGGAAGGGCAGACTAACGCTGGAGGTCAGCAATGTCAGCGAAATCCCGGTAGCGCTATATCCCGGCGTAGCCATATGCCAGGTTGTATTCCACGAGCTCAGCTCACCGGCAGACCTGTCATACAAAGAGACTACATCAACCTACCAGGGGCAGACAGAACCGCAGGTTGCCAACCTCAGGAACAGGAAAATAAAGTGAGCCCACCAGGCCGGCGCCATGTATTGTGCTCAGGGCTGAGCACACGTATAATGAGCAAACATTATTATCACTTGACTGATAACAAAAATGGGCTCAAAGAAGAAACGCGCAAAAACAGCAGAAAAATCACCAAAGTTTAAACTAAAGGCTCCCAACCTGGGAGGGATTAAGCTTCCCGGTGGAACTAACTTCAAGAGACTCTCTCCCACAGTGATAACAGGCATCATCCTGGGCGCACTGTTCACCATCTCCATGGTGATACGCATCGCGCTTCCCTACGACAACGTCTTTCATGATGGCATAGTATGGTTTGGTGGCACCGACCCCTGGTACCACATGAGACTGGTAGAAAACCTGGCCCAGAACTTCCCTCACTACGTATTCTTTGATCCCTTCACCCACTTCCCCTTTGGCTCCAATATTCCCTGGCCCCCATTCTATGACATGCTCATCGTGATGGTGAGCAAAATCATCAGCTTCGGGCATCCATCAGCGCACATGCTGAAAGTGGTAGGCGCCTACATGCCACCCATCCTGGGCAGCCTGACAATAATTCCGGTGTACTTTATTGGAAAGAGACTATTCAACCGCGTCGCGGGAATAATAGCTGCCGCACTGATAATAGTGCTGCCCGGCGAATTCCTGCACCGCTCGCTCCTGGGTTTCACCGACCACCACGTGGCCGAGGCACTATTCAGCACCACGGTGATACTGTTCCTGGTGCTGGCAATCCAGAAAGCCAGGGAAAGGGAAATAACCTTCACTCACCTGCGGAGCAAGGACTGGCCCGCGATAAGGCGTCCATTGATATATTCACTGCTGGCAGGCATCTTCCTGGGACTATATCTCTCAACCTGGGTGGGAGGATTGATGTTCGTGTTTATCATCTCCGTGTGGATGGTGATTCAGTTCATCATCGACCACCTGAGACAAAGAAGCACAGACTACCTCGCTATCATTGGCTTCACCACAATGTTCATTGCCACCATCATGTTCCTGCCTTATTCAGGGACAGGTAACCTGACCACAGTCTCCCGCGCCTCTCTCACGATAGCCACGCTGGCGCCCGTAATACTCAGCGCCATCTCATGGTACATGGTGAAGAAACAATGGAAGCCGGCTTACTATCCCGCGGCACTGGCAGGTCTCGGCGGCATACTGATAGGACTGTTTTACGCCATTGACCCGTCACTCCTGGGCTCCATGCTGGGAAAATTCAGCGTGTTCACCCCCGGCGCCGTCGGCCTGACCGTCCTTGAGGTACATCCCATTACCCTGAATATCGCCTGGGCCAACTTCACCACGGCGTTCTTCATCGCCTTTATCGCCTTCGGCCTCTTGATATACCGCTCCATCAAGGAAGAGAGAGCCGAAATAACATTACTCCTGGTATGGAGCTTAATCATGCTGTTTGCTGTTTTCGGGCAGCGCCGCTTCAGCTACTACTTTGCCATCAACGCCGCCCTGCTCACGGGATACTTCTCATGGAGAATACTGAGTGCCGCCGGCTGGCAGGAAATCCTGAGCAAGCCCGGCGAAATGGTCCGGGAACAACTGACCAAGGCAGAGAGAAGAAGGGCGCAGAAAAATAAAATCAAGACAACTCACAGGAGTGGGGGCTTCATGCAGCCCCGCGGAGCCTGGCTAAAGGTAATTGGAGCTGGGATCGCCATCTACTTCATTGCCTTCTTCCCCTGCATTGGCCTGCCCGGCATGCATGCCTATACCATGGTGATGGGCTTACCCACTAAGATGACACAACCACTGGCTGAGAGCCCCATACTGATAGACCAGGCGTGGTACGATTCCCTCGTGTGGCTGGGAGAAAACTCTCCTGAACCATTCGACAACCCCGATGCCTATTACCAGCGCTACCAGGCACCACCGAAGGGAGAGAATTACGACTACCCCGATACCGCCTACGGAGTAATGTCCTGGTGGGACTACGGCCACTGGATAACGCGCATCGCCCACCGCATCCCCTACGCCAACCCCTTCCAGCAGGGGGCGACAGGAGCAGGAAAATTCTTCACCAGCCAGAATATCACCGAATCCAGCAACATGCTGGACGACCTGGGCTCCAGATATATCATCATCGACCAGAGCATGGCGTTGTCCAAGTTCTATGCCATGGCCACATGGGCCGGCAGCAACCAGAGCGAGTTCTTCGATATCTATTACTATGCCCCTGAAGGGGGAACCCAGTATCAGCCAATACAGCTATACTATCCCAGCTACTACCGCTCTGCCGTGGTGCGGCTATACAACTTCGATGCCCATAACGTCACCCCCGACTATGTACCGGTCATCGCCTGGCAGAAAATGCTAAGCCAGGAAGGAATCTGGTTCAATGCCATCACCGACACTCAGACTTTCGATTCCTATGCTGAAGCTCAAGCATACATCGCCAGCCAGGAAACAGGAAACTACCAGATTGTGAGCGCTGACCCCTTCATCACCCCCATCCCCCTGGAAGAATTGAAAGACTACCAGCTGGTATATAGCTCAGAGCAGTTGCTCCAGGACAGGTCCGAGATAAAAATATTCACATATTCAGGGAAATAGAAACACCCTTTCCCGCAACCACCGGCTATTCCCACCCCATGTCTTTTGGCTTCCTAGCTTGATATACTTCCTAAAGATTAACGATGGCAAGCGAAAAACCACATCTCGACGCCTCTCTCAGGAAAATAGCCAAAGGCGCAGGAGTCGCTTTCAC
>JAUXIH010000003.1 GCA_030621105.1 Dehalococcoidia bacterium
TGTAGCGGTGTTGCTATCCTCTTGTACTAGTGTTGCCTTAATACCTTTCCCTTGGAGATATTCCAGTAGCTCTATATTTTTGGGAGCATTTGCTTTGTTTTTGCGGAGCAGGGCGACTAATGGCAGAACAACAGCTAATGCGATAATAACGATGATGTTGGCCCATTCCATAGCTATATTTTCTCCAGTTCAAAATGGTAGTTCTCGATAACCGGGTTCGCCAGCAATTTCTCACACATCCCTGTGACTTTCAATTGAGCTTGTTCGCGATTATTTTCATCCAGTTGTATTTCTATGTATTTACCGGCGCGCACGCTGGTTACGGTGGTGAAGCCGAGATTGTGAAGTGCTCCCCTTATGGTTAAACCTTGAGGATCATTGACTAGAGGTTTCAATGTGATATAAATCTTAGCTAAATACACTTTTCCCTATCAGCAACTGGTAGATTTTATTATAGCGTGTTGTCGTTGCTTTTATTATTGTGGGGGGTAGTGCAGGTGCGGGTGGTTGTTTATTCCATCCAGAGGCGGCTACCCAGTCCCGCACTGGTTGTTTATCGAAACTAATTGGAGGATGGCCAATTTTATATTCTGTGCTATCCCAGAACCGGCTTGAATCTGGTGTTAGTAGTTCGTCGATAAGCATTATAGTATCATTGATATGGCCGAACTCAAATTTTGTATCTGCAATAATAATCCCCCTAGATTTGGCGTAATTTTGAGCATAATCATATATCATCAGACTGACATTTTTTAATTTAGCAAATATATCCCCGATTCCATAGTTTTTAATGTCGTTACGGGTTAGAGGGCGATCGTGTTCGGTATCGCTTTTGGTTGTAGGAGTGAATAAGGGGTATGGCAGTTGTTGGTTCTCTTGTAGGCCTGAAGGTAAACCGGTGCCACTGATAGCGCCAGTCTGGTGATATTCTTCCCAAGCCGAACCAGACAGGTAACCGCGGACAATGCCTTCTATGGGGATGGGGATAGTTTTGGTCACAATCATGGCTCTGCCGATGAGTTGGTTAGCATAGTCTTCCAGGTGATATTCCTTAAGAGGCTCCATGTCATCTATTACAGTGATAAGGTGATTTGATATGATATGCTGCGTTTGTTGAAACCAGAGGGCGGATAGTTGGTTAAGGATCTTACCTTTTCCGGGTATACCGCAAGGGAGAACAACATCAAAGGCAGAGATGCGGTCGGAGGACAGTATTAGAAACTTGTCACCTAATTCGTAAACATCCCGTACCTTGCCATGTCGGTATAAAGGTAGCGGTAAATTACTTTCTAGCAATGCTGATGTGCTGGAATAGTTCTCATAGCGCATGAGGGGATAATTCTCCTTCTTCAGCTTGCTGGAGTTTAATTGTCTTGGTGAGCCCTAATCGCCCGAAGATATCATCTACGTATTTCAGGTAGTAATTGTAGTCGCACAAAGACTCAAGTTCAGCTTGGGACAGATGGCTGGTCACTAATGGGTCAGCCTTAAGTAAATCCAAGAAGTTTTCTTTTCCCCTCCATGCTTGCATCGCATCGTGTTGTACAATTTCATATGATTGCCCTCGCGACAGGCCCTTATCTATCAATGACAACATCACTCGCTGGGAAAATATTAGGCCTTTAGTTAGCTTAATATTACGTTGCATATTATCAGGAAATACTCCGAGCTTTCTTATTATCGAAGTAAAGGTGGTTAGCATATAATCCACTACGAGACAGGCATCAGGTAAAATTACTCGTTCACAAGATGAGTGGCTGATGTCACGTTCATGCCAGAGGGCCAAGTTTTCTAGGGAAGTTGAGGCGTAACCTCTTACTAGTCGGGCAAGTCCGCAAATGCGCTCGCAAAGCTCAGGGTTTTTCTTATGCGGCATTGCTGATGAGCCAGTTTGCCCTTCTTGGAAAGGTTCCTCAGCCTCAGCAATCTCTGTTCTTTGGAGATTACGGATTTCCGTAGCGAATTTCTCCAGTGAACTGGCGATCAAGGCTAGCGTGGTGATGAATTGTGCATGACGGTCACGCTGAATAATCTGACTTGATACTGGTGCTGGCGTAAGCCCGATGCTAGCGCATGTTATCTGTTCTATTTCAGGAGGAACATTGGCATATGTGCCGACTGCTCCTGATATCTTTCCGACTGAGATGGCTGTTTCGGCTTCAGTTAATCTGTGCGCGTTGCGCCTCATTTCTTCATGCCATAATGCCAGCTTTAAACCGAATGTAGTTGGCTCGGCATGAATTCCATGAGTTCGGCCTATTATCATGGTATGTTTATGTTCTAGCGCTTTGTTCGAGATCACAGAGATCAACTCGGTTATGTCTTGCTCCAATATGTGGCATGCTTCTACTAACTGAAGTGATAGGGCAGTATCCATGATATCTGAGGAGGTTAATCCCATGTGAATAAAGCGAGATTCTTTGCCTAAGCTTTCGGCAACTGAATTGAGGAAGGCTATCATATCATGATGGCTTACTCTGAGAAACTCAGCAACACGTCCTAAATCATAGCTAGCTTTCCTTATCTTTGGCATGGTTTCTTTGGGAATGTGGCCGATATCAGTCCATGCTTGGCATACAGCTATTTCTATCTGCAGCCATTTGTCGAATTTGTTCTTCTCAGACCATATTTTTTTCATGCGAGGCCTAGAGTAGCGCTCAATCATATTAATCTCCTGATAGGTTTTTCCTATATTGGATATAGGAAGTTTTTATTTGCTCATGTTTCAAACCAAGAATTTGAGCTGCAAGCAAAGCGGCATTTTTAACGCCACTCTCCCCAATTCCAGTGCAGGCGACAGGCACTCCAGCAGGCATTTGAGTAATAGAGAGGAGGGCATCGATGCCATTCATATCGCCTACAGGTAGAGGAACACCGATGACTGGTATTGTGGTCCAACTAGCCAAGACCCCCGGTAAATGTGCAGCACCACCGGCAGCGGCGATAATAACCTCAACTCCGCGATTTGCCACTTCAATGCCATATTTTCTTAGTTTCTCCGGATGTCTGTGAGCTGAAATGATAGATATCTTATATTCAATGGATAGCTGGCGCAGCATGTCTAAAGCCGGCTTTATCATTTCCGTGTCTGACTTACTGCCTATTACTACTTCTACCATTGCCATTTATTTTATCTCCCTTAGTGCAATATCCCTTCGGTAGTGATGATCTTGGAATGAGATGCGGGAAATATTGCGGTAAACCTTTGCTCTGGCCTCAGTCAGATTGTCTCCAGTACCGGCTACTGTTAGTACGCGTCCTCCATTGGTATAGGTCTTCCCACTGTTGCCTGACTTCGTTCCAGCGTGAAAAACGAGTATGTCTTTGTCTACCTTATCTAGGCCTTCTATAGGCAGTCCTGACTTGTATTTTTGTGGATATCCTCCTGATGTCATCACAACTCCTACGCTGGCACTGTTGTACCATTCTACATCTATGTGATCTAGATCATCTTGGATGATTGCCAGTAAAATATCTATCAGGTCAGTTCTCAGTAATGGCAAAGTGATTTGAGTTTCAGGATCGCCAAAACGTGCATTAAATTCTAGTATTTTTGGTTTCCCATTGGCTATTATTAATCCCGCATACAATATTCCTTTGTATGTAATGCCCTGATTTGACAGTGCTTTAATTGTCGGCATTAGAATAGTGCTTACTGACTTTTCTACTAGTTGAGAGGGGAAAAAACTTGGTGGACTATAACCACCCATTCCCCCCGTATTAGGTCCCGTATCTTTGTCCCTTGCTCTTTTGTAATCGCATGAGGGCATCATCGGCACAATAGTTTTGCCATCAGTAAACGCTATTAGGCTAACTTCTAGTCCCTTAAGGTATTCTTCGATAATGACAGAATCCCCTGCGGAGCCAAAGATTTTGGCCTCCATTATATCGCTGAGGGCACGAGTAGCTTCTTGCCAAGATTCGGCCATAATGGAACCTTTTCCTCCAGCCAGGCCGTCAGCCTTTATAACAATAGGGAATTGTTGGCTCTGGACGTATTTTCTTGCTTCAGGATAAGAAGAGAAAGTTCTTCCTTTGGCACAAGGGAGTTTATATTTCTCCATTAGCTCTTTCGCGAATGTCTTGCTTGTTTCCAGTTGAGCTGCCCTTTTCGATGGGCCAAATATGGGAATACCTAATCTCTTGAAGTAGTCTGCTATTCCAAGAGATAGTGGCACCTCAGGTCCGACAATAACGAGGTTGATCCTGTTGGTCTTAGCTGCTTTGGCTAGTCCTTCTAGGTCGGTTGGGGATATGGTTAAATTTTCTGATATCTGTGCTGTGCCCGCATTGCCAGGAGCAGTAAATATCTTATCTACCTTAGGGCTCTGTGATATTTTCCACACTAAGGCATGTTCTCTGGCACCATTGCCAATGACCATCACTCTCAATTTATTACTTTCCTACTCCCACTCTATAGTTGCTGGTGGTTTACTGGTGATATCGTAAACCACGCGATTAACTTTGGGGACTTCGTTAACTATACGATGTGATATTCTAGCCAACAAAGTGTAAGGCAATTTAGCCCAATCTGCTGTCATCGCATCATCGCTATTCAGCGCCCTGATAGCTATCAAATAGCCATAAGTCCTGTAGTCACCCATGATGCCAACACTTTTGACGTCGGTCAGTACCGCGAAACTTTGCCATAATTGTCGATAAAGCATTGCTTTCTTAATTTCGTTCATTACTATCCAATCGGCGGATCGTAATATCTCCAACTTTTCCTTCGTGACTTCACCAATAATACGGATAGCTAGTCCAGGTCCAGGGAATGGTTGACGCCATGTCATGTCCTCGGGCAGCCCCAGCGATGATCCCACCTCTCTGACTTCATCCTTGAACAGATACCTGAGAGGTTCGATCAGAGTGAGTTTCATATTTGCTGGTAGCCCTCCGACGTTATGATGGCTCTTTATTTTAGTTGCAGCCTTGTTTTCTGAGGTAACGCTCTCAATTACATCCGGGTATAGTGTTCCCTGTGCCAAAAAATCAACCTTGCCTAATTTAGCTGCCTCATCCTCGAAAACATAGATGAATTCTTCTCCGATTACATGTCTCTTTCTTTCTGGGTCAGTTACCCCACGAAGACGCTGTAAAAACCTTTCTGTAGCGTCAACGTAAACTATATTCATACTGAGGTGTTTCCGGAAGGTGTTAAGAACCCTTTCCGGCTCCTCACGACGCAACAATCCATTGTTGATGAACATGCATGTCAACCTGTTTCCTATGGCATGGTGAATCAGTGTTGCAGTTACTGCCGAATCAACTCCTCCAGAAAGAGCACAAATCACTTTACCACTACCCACCTGCTGCCGGATTTTGTCTGTACTCTCAGTAATAAAATTAGTTGATGTCCAGTTACCCTTACAACCGCATATGCGATATATGAAATTTTCGAATATTGTTCTGCCTGAAGGCGTATGTGTCACTTCAGGATGGAATTGTAGGCCAAAGATATTATTATCGTTGCCCATGATGGCTATTGGAGAAGTCTCAGTATAAGCCAAAGGCTTGAATCCAGGAGGCATTTCTATTGTTTGATCTCCATGACTCATCCATACGGGAAGTTCATCAGGCAGCCCTGTGAAAAGTGGGCAGCTGTCGTCGCTAATGTGCAGGACAGCATATCCGTATTCGCGTTTGTCCACTAATGCCACCTGTCCACCCAGCTGATAGGTAATCGCCTGTGCCCCGTAGCAGATGCCCATGATTGGCAGGTGACTCTCATATATGAATGGTGGTGCTAGGGGGGCCCCTGTTTCGTAGACGCTTGCGGGCCCCCCCGAGAGAATAAAGCCTCGTGGATTAAGGGCTATGATCCTTTCCCGTGGAGCATCATAAGGTACAATTTCACAGTAAACATGACATTCTCTGATCCGTCGAGTGATGAGCATGCTATATTGAGAGCCAAAGTCGATTACTATGATGGTCTCGCGATTAGCTGCCTCCGATTTGGATTCAACTACGGTTTGCTCACCATGTAGCTCCTTGGCAATTTCTAGGTATGTGGAGACCTCTACATCATCACTGGTAGAGACGCGGTAGCTTTCTTGATGATTATTTTCCATTTCGGGGCTTTGCTGCAGATGTGAGCCAGCTTATCATTGTGCTATACTACCGTCAAGGGAAATGACTCCTTCGCTGGATCAAGTGGCACATGGAATTCAGCTTCTTAAACACGGTGGGGTGATTGCTTTTCCTACTGATACAGTTTATGGTCTGGGAGCTGATGCCTTTAATTGTGAAGCCATAGGTAAGGTTTATCAGGCAAAGCATCGGTCTCGCATGCTCCCGCTTCCGTTACTTCTTAAAGATGCTTCCCAGATGTCAGTTGTAGCTCGGGATATACCTGAGATTGCTTGGTTCTTAGCTGATTTTTTTTGGCCGGGAGGACTAACTCTGGTTTTGCCTAGGTCAACATGGTTATCAGGCTCTCTAGCTCCTGATGATACGGTGGCAGTACGTGTTCCGAATCATGATATTCCCCTTGCTCTCATTCGGGGGTTGGGAAATCCGATAGTTGGAACCAGTGCTAATATTAGTGGTAAACCAGGTCTTGTTACTGCTGACGATGTGAGGCGACAGATGGGAGATGTGATCGACTTTATTATTGAGGAGAATAGCTGTTCGGGTAGCAGAGCATCAACCGTAGTGGATATTACTGGTGATATGCCTGGTATCCTGCGTCAGGGAATTATCCCATCCTGTGAAATTGAGGAGGCTTATGCTAAATACCGACAGTGTAGATAGCTTACATGTTGCCAGCCCGTGCATTGCCTTGGGTTGTGATCATCGTGGCTTGAGGTTAAAACAAGCGATTATGCCCTTTATTCAGGGATTAGGTTATAGCTATAGGGATTTTGGTTGTTACGATGAGAATCCCGTGGATTATCCTGATATTGCTCAGCGAGTGGCTGAGGCAGTAACTTCGGGCAATTTTGGCCAGGGCATTCTCATATGTAGCACAGGGATAGGAATGAGTATTGCAGCCAATAAGATAAAGGGGGTCGGTGCTGCGCTGTGTCATGATATGTTTACAGCCCAGCGAGCTCGTCGGCATAATAATGCTAACATCTTGTGTCTCCGGGGGCAGGATATAGACATCAGTTACTATTTAGAGATTGTCAGGGCATTTTTATCTACTGAGTTTGAGGGTGGAAGACATATCTCTAGATTGAAGAAGATAGAAGCCTTAGAAACTTGTTGACAACGATTGCTATACGTGATAGCTTGCCATTTTTAGCTCATGGAAGTTTTAGCTATGAGAAGTGATGTTATAAAACGTGGTGTCGAGCGAGCGCCACACAGGTCTTTGCTGCGTGCTGTCGGTTGCTCTTCTACGGATTGGGATAAGCCCTTCATTGGAGTTATTAACAGCTACAGTGAGGTTGTCCCGGGGCATATACACTTGAGAACTATTTCGCGCGCAGTAAAAGAAGGGGTTCGAAGTCGGGGGGGAGTGCCCTTTGAAGTTAATGTGCCGATTATCTGTGATGGGATTGCCATGAACCACTTGGGCATGAAGTATAGCTTGCCCAGCAGGGAACTTATTGCTGATACCGTAGAAAGTTTAGTAGAAGCACATGCTTTTGATGCTCTGGTTTTTATCCCTAACTGCGATAAGGTTGTGCCTGGAATGTTGATGTCTGCTGCTCGGTTAAATCTACCATCTATCTTTGTTAGTGGGGGGCCCATGATGGCGGGCAGGATTACCAAAGGGGGAGTTGTTAAGCCTGTGGACCTTAACTCTGTTTTCCTCGCTGTAGGCGAAGTTATCAATGGGAGTATGAGTGAGGCTGAGTTAGAGGATATTGAGGAAGTTGCCTGTCCTGGATATGGTAGCTGCTCTGGCATGTTTACTGCTAATACCATGAATTGTCTTGCTGAGGCGTTGGGTATGGCTTTGCCTGGCAATGGGACAATACCGGCGGTACAAGCGCGACGTACTCATCTGGCTTATAAGGCTGGTGAGCAGATAATGGAAGTGCTAGCTCAAGATATATGTCCTAGGGCAGTGATCACGCAGGAATCCTTGTATAATGCTTTTGCTGTGGACATGGCATTGGGGGGAAGTACCAACTCCGTGCTACATCTTACCGCGATAGCTCACGAGGCTGGAATTCAGATTCCTTTATCTCTGGTGAATAGCATAAGTGAGCATGTACCCCATATATGTAAATTAAGTCCTGCTGGTGATGATCATGTTGAGGATCTGGACTTAGCCGGTGGCATAATGGCAGTGATGCAAGAAATATCCCAACTGCTACATCTTGATGTTCAGACTGTACTAGATAAGCCTCTGGGTGAGGTCTTGGCAGGGGGTAAGGTAAAGAATAGAGATGTAATTAAGTCGGTAGCGCATCCTTATGCTATTACAGGAGGCCTTGCTATACTGTTTGGAAATTTAGCCCCGGATGGGGCAGTCGTAAAGAGTGCCGCAGTAGCTCGTGAGATGCTTGTCCATCGTGGTTCAGCAAGAGTGTTTGATAGTGAGGAGTTGGCTACTCAGGCAATTACGAGGAGAGAATTCAAGTCTGGTGATGTTATAGTTATCCGGTATGAAGGGCCACGCGGGGGGCCAGGTATGCGTGAGATGTTGACACCGACATCTCTGTTGAGTGGTATGGGGATGGACAGAGAGGTAGCCTTGATCACGGATGGACGTTTTTCTGGCGCTAGCCGTGGGGCTGCCATTGGGCATGTTTCTCCTGAAGCGGCAGAAAGAGGGCCAATAGCACTTGTTAGAGACGGTGATATTATCGTGATAGACATACCTAGCCATAAGTTGGAGATAGAGTTGGATCAAAGCGAAATAGGAAAACGCTTGGAAACATTACCTCTCTTTGAGTCCAAGGTTAAGTCTGGTTATCTCAAGCGATATGCAGACAGGGTTACCTCAGCTAGTACTGGAGCTGTATTTGTTGATTAGGGGATTATGACGTGAAAAAGACTGGTGCTCAAATTTTATGTGAGAGTTTAATTAAAGAAGGTGTCGAGGTTATCTTCGGCATACTTGGTGGTTCTGTATTGCCCATATATGATACTCTCCCTCAGTATCCCCAGCTTCGACATATACTGGTTAGGCATGAACAGGCAGCGGCTCATGCCGCTGATGGGTATGCCAGGATTACTCACAGGGCAGGGGTATGTTTGGCTACTTCTGGGCCGGGGGCTACCAACTTGGTAACTGGTATTGCTAATGCCTATATGGATTCTGTGCCTCTTGTAGCTATCACTGGTCAGGTAGCCTCTCCATTTATTGGTAAGGATGCCTTCCAAGAGATTGATATTACTGGTATTACTCTCCCTGTGGTGAAACATAGTTATCTTGTTACTGACCCGGCAGATCTGGCTGGAGTTGTTAAGGAAGCCTTCTTTATAGCGCAGACGGGCCGTCCTGGTCCTGTGCTTATTGATATTCCCCGTGATGTGCAGGTGAATGAGGCTGAGTTCGTGTATCCTGATAAAGTTAACTTGCCAGGATATAAACTTAAGCCGCGTGTTAATGCAGCCCAGATCACAAAGGCAGCAGAGCTTATCAATGCTGCTGAGAGACCTGTAGTTATTGGTGGCAGAGGAATAATTATTTCTCAGGCTTATCAGGAGTTCAGGGAGTTTGTGGAGAAATCACAGATACCGGTAGTAACTACTTTGCTTGGTATTGGTTCTTTTCCTGAGAATCATGTACTAAGTTTTGGCATGTTAGGAATGCATGGTATGGCTTATGCTAACATGGCAGTGCAGAATGCTGATCTTATTATCGCCATTGGCATGAGATTTGACGATCGCGCCACAGGGGATACCAGTACTTTTGCTCCGCAGGCACGCATTCTTCATATCGATATTGATCCTGCGGAGATAGGGAAAAACCTCCGTGTTGATATACCGATAGTGGGCGATATCAAAAATGTTCTTACCACACTAAATAAGAGAATTGATATAAAGGAACATGTGGCTTGGATTTCTCAGATCAACCAGTGGAAGCATGAGTATCCCTTGGTGGATGATAGAGAAGATGCTGGCCTTTTGCCGCAATATGTAATAAGTCGTATTTATGAACTTACCGAAGGTAAGGCAATCATGGTTACTGGTGTTGGGCAAAATCAGATGTGGGCCGCCCAATATTTTCAATATGTGAAACCCAATAGTTTTATCTCCTCGGGTGGTTTAGGAACGATGGGTTTTGAGCTTCCTGCAGCTATGGGTGTCAAAGTTGCTGCCCCTGATAGTGTAGTGTGGTCTATTGCAGGGGACGGGGGCTTTCAAATGACCATACAAGAGCTGGCCACCATATCTCAGGAGAATATCGCCATAAAGATTGCTATTATCAACAATAGTGCCTTGGGTATGGTACGGCAATGGCAAGAATTATTTTATAGCCGCCGTTATGTAGATACGCTGTTATGGAATCCTGATTTTGTCAAGGTTTCGGAGGCGTATGGTATTCCTGCTCTTAAGGTGACTCGCAAAGCAGAGGTGGTTCCGGCAATTCATAGTGCGTTGGACCATTCTGGTCCATTTCTTATCGACTTCAATGTTGAGAGGGAAGAGAACGTTTATCCTATGATAGTACCAGGTGCTGGTTTATCCAGTATTCTGACGTTGCCCAAAGTGAGCCAGGACAGTAGTTTCTAGTAGAATCTTCTGGAGGTAAGCATAGTTGTTGGTTGTTAAACATACGTTAGTCGCTTTAGTAGAGGATAAGCCGGGAGTACTTAATAGGATATCTAGCCTGTTTCGACGCCGGAATTTCAATATCGACAGCATTGCTGTGGGAAGCAGTGAGCAGCCAGGGTTTTCTCGCATGACTGTTGTTGTCAGGGGTGATTCTGCTGAAGTAGAGCAAGTTAGAAAACAACTTGACAAGTTGGTGAACGTAGTCCGGGTTTCTGATATAACCTATGTTGCTATAGTAACCAGAGAGTTAGCTTTGATTAAGGTTAAGGCTACTGCCGCAACAAGAAGTGAAATTGCCCAGATTATTGATATCTTCCGGGCCAATATAATTGATGTTGCTGCTAATTCCCTTACGATTGAGGTTACTGGCGATGAGGAGAAGGTGGATTCTTTAATCAAGCTTCTTCGTGGTTTTGGTATCAGGGAAGTTGTTAGAACAGGGAGGGTGGCGCTAACGCGTGGGAACGTTTGACATAATAATGAGGAAAGGGGTGATATGGCCAAGATATATTATGATAAAGATATCAAATTTGACGCAATAAAGGATGAGACTATTGGGATTGTTGGTTATGGTAGCCAAGGACATGCTCATGCACAAAACTTAAGAGATAGCGGGTGTCAAGTCATAGTTGCTAGCAGGCCAGGTGGTGTTGGGTGGAAAGCGGCGAAGCGAGATGGGTTTGATGTGATGATTGTAGATAAGCTAGCTCACAAGGCATCCATTATTGTAATGCTGGCGCCTGATACTTCTCAAAGGCAGATTTACCATGAATCAATTCAAGGAGAAATGTTGCAAGGCAAAACACTAATGTTTGCCCATGGTTTTAATATTCACTATTCGCAGATTATACCCCCGCAAAATGTTGATGTTAGTATGATAGCTCCTAAGGCTCCGGGGCATATGGTACGCCAGGTCTTTACTGAAGGTTCAGGAGTGCCATCTTTGGTGGCTGTTCACCAAGATGCTTCAGGAAGAGCGAAAGATATCGCCTTGGCCTATGCCAGGGGTATTGGTTCTGGGAGAGCTGGTGTTCTGGAAACAACTTTTGCTGAGGAGACTGAGACTGATTTATTCGGGGAGCAAGCAGTTCTTTGTGGGGGTGTTTCATCTTTGGTCAAAGCTGGATTTGAAACACTGGTCAATGCTGGTTACCAACCTGAGATTGCCTACTTTGAGTGTTTCCACGAGTTAAAACTTATTGTTGATCTTATGTATAAGGGTGGGTTGAGCTACATGCGTTATTCTATCAGCGACACTGCTGAATATGGAGACTATGTTAGGGGCCCGCGTATTATCAATAGTCGCGTTAAGGAAGAGATGAGGCAAGTTCTAGGGGAGATTCAGGATGGTAGATTTGCCAAAGAGTGGATTTTGGAAGATCAGGCAGGGCGACCACAGTTCAATGCCTTGAAGCGGAATGAAGCTCGTCACCCCATTGAGATCGTGGGGAAAAAACTTAGGAGCATGATGTCTTGGCTGAAAGCGTGAAAAAGGAAGTGAATATAGATAAGGGAAAAAGAGACATCGCCATTTGCGTCCTCATTATTGGCTCAGCAGTAGCAGCGATAGGTGGATGTCTTGCTAGTCTTGGAAATGTGGTAACCGAATGGATCATGGGAGGTTTAGTTGCCTTTATAGGTGGGCTCATATGTGGAATAGGTGGAAACTTACTCTCCATAGCTAAAAGAAAGCACTAAGAAATGGACAAAGTGATTATTTTTGATACCACTCTGAGGGATGGAGAACAATCAGCAGGTGCGAGCTTAAATGTTCCTGATAAACTAAAAATAGCCAAGCAACTGGATGAACTTGGAGTTGATGTCATAGAAGCTGGTTTCCCTGCCAGCTCGCCCAGTGATTTCGAAGCTGTGCGTGCCATTGCCCGTGAAATTAGGAGACCTGTCGTTTGTGCGCTGGCTTCTGCTACTGACAAGGCAATAGATGCTGCCTGGGAAGCAATTAAAGAGGCTAAGCATCCTAGAATCCATGTTTTTCTCTCTGCATCGGATATTCATCTGTCTTACCAATTAAAGAAAAGCCGAGAGGAAGCATTGGAGATATGCCGTGTCATGGTCGCTCGGGCTAAATCCTATACAGATGATATTGAGTTTTCTCCTATGGATGCCAGTCGTGCTGATCCTGATTATCTTTATCAGGTGCTGGAGGCAGTGATTGCTGCAGGGGCGACGACGGTGAATATTGCTGACACTGTAGGATATGCTACCCCACAGGAATTTGGCAACTTGATTCAAGGAATCTTTTCCCATGTGTCCAGTATCAGTGAGGCTATCGTGAGTGTTCATTGTCATGATGACTTAGGGCTGGCCGTAGCTAACAGTATTGAGGCAATAACAAGGGGCGCCCGCCAGGTGGAGTGTACTGTGAATGGGATAGGAGAGCGAGCGGGCAACGCTTCTTTGGAAGAGGTTGTCATGGTACTGAAAACTCGCCGAGATTTTTTCCACCTGAATACTGGTGTTGACACCAAGCAAATTTACAAGACCAGTCGCTTGGTGAGTGATCTCACCGGTTTTCCTGTCCAACCTAATAAGGCTATCACAGGGGCTAACGCTTTTCGTCATCAATCAGGAATTCACCAGGATGGATTATTAAAGAGGGCTATAACTTATGAGATCATGGATCCTAGATCGGTTGGTTTCCCTTCCAGTAGCCTGGTGTTAAGTAAACTAAGTGGTAAGCATGCCTTCAGGGAACGATTGTCTGAGCTTGGCTATAATTTGCAAGAAGATGTTTTGGACCGTACCTTTCGCGATTTTAAGGTCCTGGCTGATAAAAGACAAGAGATTACGGATCGTGATATAGAGTCCCTTGTGGCTGAGGACCTCCGCACTGCCACTGAGGTCTATCACCTAGATCATGTTGCTGTTTCTTGTGGTAGTTATAGTTTACCCACAGCTACTGTTAGGCTGATTGGAGCTGATGGGAAGAGCTTTGCCGATGCTGCGCTGGGTGCAGGGCCTGTAGATGCAGTTTATAAGGCAATTAACCGTATAGTTGGTGTACCGAATAAGCTTATTGAGTTTACTATCAGGTCTGTTACTGAGGGCATTGATGCTATTGGCGAGGTACTGATTCGAATTGAAAGTGATGGCATTACCTACACTGGACGTGGAGCTGATACTGATATCCTTGTGGCGAGTGCCAAGGCATATATGAATGCACTTAATAGGCTTCTTGCTTCTCGGCAGACAGGCCAGGAGAACTCGTAGTGAGTTTTCAGCTGGAGATTGTGCTGCGCCTGCTTTTGGCCAGTGCCCTGGCATCTGCTGTAGGGTATCAGCGGGAAACAGCTGGTAAAGCAGCAGGATTACGAACCCATGTGTTGATTGGCATGGGTGCTGCCTTGTTTACCATAGTTTCCATGTATGGCTTTGCTGGCAGTGCCGTTGATCCCTCCAGGGTTGCTGCTGGAGTAGTAGCTGGAATGGGTTTTATTGGTGCTGGTGTTATATTCCGTGGCATGCGCTCTGAAGGGGTAGCGGGGCTTACCACCGCATCCTGCCTGTGGGCAACTGCTGCTGTAGGGCTGGCGGTGGGGGCAGGGCTATATCTCTTTGCCATTGTTGCTACCCTCATTGCTGTGATTGTGCTGAGTCTGCCTAAGGTTAAAGGTTAAAGAATAAGAGAAAAAGGCTTACGTGGCGTGAATTTATCTGAAAAGATACTGGCAGTTCATACAGGTAAGACGGAAGTCCACCCAGGAGAATTTATTAATGCTAGTGTGGATTTAGTTTTATCCAATGACATCACTGCGCCTCTAGCGATAAAGGAATTCCATCGACTGGGGGCAAAGAAGGTGTTTGATAGCGCCAAGGTTGTTATGGTACCAGACCATTTTGTTCCCAATAAGGATATACCATCTGCAGAGCAGGCGAAGATGATGCGAGAGTTTGCTATAGAACAAGGGCTGGTTTATTTTGAAGTTGGCCGTTCAGGGATAGAGCATGTGTTGTTACCTGAGCAGGGACTTGTTCGGCCCGGTTTGGTTATCGTAGGGGCGGACTCTCATACCTGCACTTATGGAGCCTTGGGCGCCTTTGCCACAGGCATGGGTTCTACTGATATTGCAGTGGCTATGGCTACGGGTGAGATATGGATGAAGGTGCCTCCTACTATTAAATTTGTTTATCATGGGCAGTTGTCCCAGTGGGTTAGTGGGAAAGATCTTATTCTTTATACCATTGGGGACATCGGAGTGGATGGTGCTTTATATTCAGTCATGGAATTCACTGGTGAGAGTATGGAGGAACTGCCTATAGATGGGCGTTTTACTATGGCAAATATGGCTATCGAAGCTGGGGCAAAGGCCGGCATTTTTCATGTAGATGCCGAGACTTATAACTATCTCCGGTATGTGGCGGGAATTAAAGTAATGCCTGATGATTTCAGGTCAATGGAGTTAGCTCAAGCAAGCGATGACGCAGACTACGCTGATGTTGTAGAGTATGATGTAACAAGAATTGAACCCCAAGTAGCCTTTCCCTCCCTTCCATCTAACATTAAGCCAGTTAGTCAATCTGGAGGGATTAGTCTGGATCAGGTAGTAATAGGGGCTTGTACCAATGGGCGAATTAGTGATTTGCGAGTGGCAGCAGAATTATTGCGAGGAAGGCGGGTAAACCAGCGATTAAGGTGTATTGTCATTCCTGGATCCCAGCGGGTATACCTGGAGGCACTTAAAGAGGGCTTAATAGAGGTTTTTATCCAGGCGGGGGCTGTGGTTAGTACCCCAACATGTGGTCCTTGCCTGGGGGGGCATATGGGGGTCTTGGCTGCGGGTGAGCGTTGTCTATCTACCACAAATCGAAACTTTGTTGGTAGGATGGGAAGCCCTCAATCTGAGGTTTATCTGTCCAGTCCGGCAGTGGCTGCAGCCAGTGCTGTTGCAGGAAGAATTGTGCATCCGAGCGAGATCGGTAGCTGACCTTTACATAATGTTAGAAGAAATACCAAGGATAAAGGCCAAAGCGGTTGCTCTCTCAAGCGAAATTTCATTAGGGAGGATTCGAATAGATAATCTTGATATTTAGAGGGAAGGTACACAAGTTTGGTTCAGATGTTAATACAGATGTTATTATCCCTGCACGTTATCTCAATGTTTCTGAACCAGGGGAACTGGCTAAGCATTGTATGGCTGACGTTGATTCTCAATTTACTACTAAGATGGTGCCGGGCGATATTATCATGGCCGAAACTAATTTTGGTTGTGGTTCTTCCAGGGAACATGCTCCACTAGCAATAAAGGCTTGTGGCGTTTCCTGTGTGATTGCTCGGAGTTTTGCCAGAATTTTCTTTCGCAACGCTATTGATATAGGGATGCCTCTCCTCGAATGTGCTGCTGCTGTGGAGAATTCAGAAGCAGGTGATATTTTGGAGGTCGATTTATCTAGTGGGGAGATTAACAACATCTCCAGGGGTAAATCATTTCTGGCTAATCCCTATCCTGAGTTTATGTTAGGGATCATCCATGCTGGAGGATTGATAAAGTATACCAAGAGGTATGCGAAGCATAACTATCACTAGAAGAAGTGCGATATATATAGAAATGCCATGAGCAGTCAGGAATTTGATATAGCTGTATTATCTGGTGATGGAGTAGGACCAGAGATTATGAATGAGGCTATTAATGTTCTGCACACAATAAGTGAGAAATTTGGTCATTCATTTCATTTTCATGAGGGATTAGTTGGAGGGATTGCCATAGATACTCAGGGAACAGCTCTTAGTGATGACACTCTGAATATGTGTAGGCAAAGTGATGCTGTCCTCTTTGGAGCAGTGGGAGGCCCCCGTTGGGATGATCCTCAAGCAAAGGTTCATCCTGAGGATGGCTTGTTAGCTCTACGTAAGGGTCTGGATTTGTTTGCCAATCTTCGTCCGGTGAAAGTCCTTCCGATGCTGTCTGGATCCAGTTCAATTAAACCAGAAATAATTGCTGGAGTTGATTTACTGGTGGTCCGAGAGCTTACAGGGGGCATTTATTTTGGCCAGCCTAAGAAGCAATGGCAGAGTTTGCAAGGCCGACAGGCTGTAGACACCCTGGCTTATTCAGAAATGGAAATTCGACGTATCCTTAAAGCTGGCTTTGAGTTAGCCCATGCTCGGCGTAAAAATTTGGTTTCGGTAGATAAAGCTAATGTGTTGCAGACATCACGCTTATGGCGACAGATTGCCATAGAAATGGCTGCGGATTATCCTGATGTGATATTACAGCACATGCTGGTAGATACTTGTGCTATGCGTCTTATTCGACATCCGGCTGAATTTGATGTGCTGGTTACTGAGAATATGTTTGGCGATATCATTACGGATGAGGCCTCTATGCTAGCAGGATCTATGGGTATGTTGCCATCAGCTAGTTTGGCGGGAGTTCCTCTCGGGAGAACTTTCGGGCTATATGAACCAATCCATGGCAGTGCTCCTGATATCGCAGGTAAAAATGTTGCTAATCCGATAGCTATCATATTAAGTGTTGCGATGATGCTTCGCTATTCATTCAGCTTGGAAATTGAAGCCCAAGCTACAGAGAATTCTGTTTTTGGGGTGCTCGCGGAGGGTTACCGCACTGATGATATAATGTCGCACAATAAGACTCGTTTGGGTACAAAAGAAATGGGACAAGCAATTGTACAGGGCATAAAGATTTAGATGGAGTACTTGTATGTCGAAAGTTCAACTTTATGATACGACCCTGAGAGATGGTTCTCAGGAAGAAGGTATTTCTTTTTCTGTTGAAGACAAACTGAAAATTGTCACGAAGTTAGATGAGCTGGGCATCGACTATATTGAAGGTGGGTGGCCTGGCTCTAACCCTAAGGACACAGAGTTCTTTAACAGGGTAGCAATGCTTCCCTTAGTTCATACAACACTTGTCGCTTTTGGAAGCACACGGCGGGCGTACTCTCGTGTGGATAACGATGATAATCTCAGGGCTTTGCTTGAGGCTAAGACTAAGGTGGTTACCCTTGTAGGTAAGGGTTGGGATAAGCATGTTACGCAAGTGTTGGAGACAACACTGGAAGAGCATCTCGATATGATTAAAGACTCTATTGCTTATCTAACAACCAAGGGACGCAGAGTGTTCTTTGATGCGGAACATTTCTTCGATGGATATCGAGATAACGCGGAATACGCCTTGGCAGTGGTTACTGCAGCTGCCAGTGCTGGTGCTGAGTGTGTGATTCTCTGCGACACCAATGGTGGTAGTTTGCCCCATCAGATCATAGAGATTATCAAGGCAGTTCAAAAGGCCAGCCCTGTTTCTTTGGGGATACATGCTCACAACGATAGTGATCTCGGCGTGGCCAATTCACTGGCTGCCATAGAAGCAGGAGTAGTTCAGGTTCAAGGAACTATTAATGGCTACGGGGAGCGTTGTGGCAATGCCAATCTATGTTCTGTCATTCCCAATATGCAGCTTAAATTGGGTCTTGATTGTGTTGGTGCCCAACTGAGCAGACTGACTGAAGTTTCTCACTATGTGTCCGAGATAGCTAATCTAGCACACTATAACCGACTTCCTTATGTTGGGGATAAGGCCTTTACTCATAAGGGGGGAATACATGTTTCCGCTTTGGCAAAATGGGAGGATAGTTATCAGCACATTAGCCCTAAACTGGTGGGCAATTATCCCAGGGTGATTATCTCAGACTTGGCGGGGAAGAGTAGCATTATGTACAAGGCTCGAGAGCGCAAGCTCCCTATTCCAAAAGCAAAACAAGTCGCAACGATATTGAAGCAGATAAAGTTGCTGGAAAAACAAGGCTTCCAGTATGATAGTGCTGAGGCATCTTTTGATCTGTTACTCTATCGTGCTCAGCCTTCTTACCGTCCACCTTTTGAACTGGTAGACTTTATGGTTGTGGTGGAGAAGTGGCGTCGTCCCCATATGGGAGGTGATGTCGAGGAACCATTAGCAGAAGCTATTATAAAAGTTAGGGTTGATAGTAAAATAGTACATACAGCTGCAGAAGGGCATGGCCCTGTTAATGCTCTGGACCAGGCATTGCGCAAGGCGTTGGTTCAGTTTTACCCTGATTTAGATACTGTGACCCTTATAGACTATAAGGTACGTATATTGGAAGAAACTGCTGGCACTGCTTCCCAGACAAGGGTGCTTATTGAATCTGGAGATGGCAAAGAGCATTGGAGAACAGTAGGCAGTTCATCCAATATTATTGAGGCTAGTTGGTTAGCTCTGGTAGATAGCATTGAGTATTGGCTGGTTAAAAACTCAAGGACACGTAGCTGATAGTTATGGAGCTAGGATCGGAAAACATTAATTAGGTACAGGCTTGGTATTTGCTAAGGGTGGAGGTAAATTCAACGGAGTGGCCTCCGAGAAGTTGTTTTTTTCTATAGTGGCATACCTACTGGCATGATATATAAAGGTTTAAATTGACTGTCTACTCTTAATATATTCCTCACCTTTACATCATCGAAGGCACCGACTTCTACTGTGGCTAGTCCTAGTGTTGTTACCTGCAGGTGAATGTTTTCCCCTGCATGCCCAGTCTCCATATGAATGTATCGTTTTCCCCTCTCTTCATAGGTATACAGGGTTCTGGAATAAACAGCACAGATCACAATATCTACCGGCACGGTAGCGAGAAATCCTTGATCTAAGGCAGCTCCGGCCAGTTCTGTCCTCAGGTCACCAGACCGATGTAGCTGCAATGCATGTGTATTGGCATGATAGTAATAAATGCCGGCTGGTAGCTTTGCAACCCCTGCATATCGTTTCACTTCAGGCCCAGAACTGATTGCTATAGCCTGTTTACCAATAATTAAGAAAATCTCTAGGGGATAGGTGCCACCAGCGCTGGGCGCTGCTCTAAGACTTTTTTCTGGGCTGGTGATTCCCTGAGCTGCCCAGAGGATTTGTCCTAACTGATATATACTGAGAGGCTCTGCTTTGAATCTTCTTATTGATCTGCGCTTAGCAATACTCTCTTCGAGTGATATCTGACCTTTCAACTGTGGGAGGGGAAGCTTTATTAGATAGGGAAAATTATCCTGCCCTCTATTCTTAGTCTTAGCTATTGACATTTTACTACCCCTTTATCACTGCTACCGGAATAGTCAGAGCTACTTTTTTAGAGATACCGACCTGCTGGGCGACATCGATTACCTTGGCTACGTCTCTATAAGCCTGAGATGCCTCCTCTGCCAAGGAAGATATACTGCCTGTTTTAATAGTGATATTTCTCTCGTGTAACGCCCGTAGTACCTCCCTGCCGGTTAAGCTCCGCTTGGCGGCGCTACGGCTTAGTATTCTACCAGCACCATGACATGTAGACCCAAAACTTTCCTCCATAGCCTTCTGAGTACCGACGGCGATGAATGAACAACGCCCCATATCTCCGGGAATGAGGACAGGCTGTCCTATTTTCTGATAGCGTTGGGGAATGTCTTTATGTCCTGGGGGAAAGGCCCGGGTGGCTCCTTTGCGATGGACATAAACCTTAATCCTCTTACCTTCTACCAAGTGGTATTCTGCCTTGGCGATATTGTGAGCAACATCGTATACCTGTTTCATGCCTAATTTATCATGTGATTTGCCGAAAACTCGGGAGAAGCTTTCTCTGGTCCAATGAGTGATACATTGACGGTTGACCCAAGCATAGTTGGCAGCACATGCCATAGTCTCCAGATAATCCTTTCCTTCACGTGATTCTATTGGAGCACAGGCGAGCTGGCGATCAGGAAGTTTTATATCATAGTTTAATACTGCCCTTTCCATCACTCGTAAGGCATCGGTACATACTTGGTGCCCAAAACCTCGAGAGCCTGTGTGAATAAGTACTAGTATCTGACCTATCTGATTGATGCCCATAGCGCTTGCTGCTTGAGGGTCGAAGATTTCCCTGACCATCTGAACCTCGAGGAAGTGGTTTCCTGAGCCCAGAGTTCCGGCTTGGGACATACCTCTTTTTATTGCCCTTTCACTTAACTTATCAGGGTTCGCTTCTGTCATGCAACCTCTTTCCTCGGTGACGTCTAGATCCTCGTTGGAGCCAAAGCCATGTTTTATGGCCCACCTGGATCCTTCGGCAACAAGCTTTTCCATCTCACTTGAGCTCACCTTCATTTTACCCTCGGAGCCCAATCCTGATGGTATGTTTCTGAATAGTTCGTCAACTAGCTGTTGTATTTTTGGCCTCACTTCAGATTCAACCAGATTGGTGCGCAGTAACCTGATGCCACAGTTGATGTCATAGCCCACTCCTCCTGGGGAAATTACACCGCTGGTGGCATCCATTGCCGCTACTCCCCCGATGGGAAAGCCATAGCCCCAGTGGATATCAGGCATAGCAAAGGAGAATTTGAGAATTCCTGGCAGAAAAGCGACATTGACGACCTGCTCCAGTGCTTGTTCTCTTCTTATTGCTTCCAGCATCTCTTCAGTGGCATAGATTAACCCTGGGACTCTCATGCCAGATTTGTAATCCTGGGGAATTTTCCAATGAAAATCATCTATTTTGACAATTTGTCCGTGCCATTGTGTCATATGCAGTATTCCTATATATCGAAAATTACCTGTGCTTTATATCCGTGGCCATCTCTCTCTATTTGTAGCATGTGGTATGTTGCTGCTTTTACCCCTGTCTTTATTCTGTGTTTTAGAATATCGATAGTTTCCCCATAGCAAGTGGCTGTAAGCTGGGTATCGCTTATGGCTTTGATATCAAATCGGCAAAGCAGAAGGTGCTCTACATCGAAGAGGTAGATAAGTTCATTAAGCCATTCCACCAGTAAGCTCTCGACGTTCGTACTTGTTATCGCTACATCGTGTTGTATTTGAACTTCAATATCTGTTGTTTTCGTGATTAGGCTAAACAAAGCTAAAGCAGCATGGGAAAATACTTCCTTTATGTTGTTTCCATAAGCGATGATTCCAACATCCGCAGTGTGGTCGATAACTTTGAATGTTTTAACTGTCATCCGGCCCTGTTGCTATATGATGTCTTTAATTATAGCATGCTACTGATGATTTCCCTTCACATTGCGTTATTTGCTGTCAGATATGGCATGCGGTTTTCAGTGAGGGTGAGATACTAGAGAGAGCCTCCTGGCAACGACATATTTTCCCAGAGGGTTGCCCCTTCAGTATCGTCTGCGCTGGAGAGTTTCACTGCCGTGTTCGGGATGGGAACGGGTGGTTCCACTCCGCTACAGTCACCAGAAAGCTCTTATGCCATAGAGTATAATTTATCTTGAGCTAAAAATTCAAGTCTGTGCTGATCATAAGGGGCTTCCAATGTTGAAATACTATGTTGGTTGTAGCGGATGGTACTACGAGCATTGGTGTAATACATACTATCCTCGAGGATTAACCAGAACAAAATGGCTGCATCATTACTCTCGGGACTTTCCTACAGTCGAAATCAACAATAGTTTTTACCGCTTGCCATCAGAGAAGTCTTTTACTAACTGGAAGGATTCTGTGCCAGATGATTTTGTTTTTAGTGTAAAGGCGAGTCGTTACGTTACCCACATCAAGAGATTGAAAGACTCAGCTTCGGCAGTAAACACCTTTGTGTCTCGAGCTCATTTCCTTGGAAGCAAACTTGGCCCTTTATTATATCAATTACCCCCGAACATGAGGCGGGATGACAGGATTTTAGAAGATTTTTTGGCTGCCTTGCCGCAGGGATATTATCATGTGCTGGAATTTCGCCACAGATCATGGTTTGATGATGCTGTTTTCCGTTTGTTACGGCGCTATAACGTTGGTGTGTGTGTTTTTGACATGCCAGGTTTTATATCTCCTTTAGTAGCTACCAGCAACTTAGCTTATATTCGTTTTCATGGTAGTGCAAGATTGTATTCTAGTTACTATTCTGAAGAGGAACTGTCTCGGTGGGCCACCGATATTCTTTTGTTAGGGAAGCAAGTCGAGGTTGTCTACATTTACTTTAATAATGATGCTGAAGCTTTCGCAGTAAGAAATGCTTTGACCTTAAGACGATTATTGGAGCAATAGTCAATAGATAGAGACACTTAAGCACGAAATAATATGCCTGTTTGAAGAAATCCCAGGTTGGATTTGACTCATAAGCTGGTTTTGATATTCTTGGCTAATATTGGTGTGATACCTTTAATTTGAGTAAGGTCCTTCACCGGAGCTAGTCTAACTTTGTCTATTGAACCAAATGTTTTCAGCAGTTCTCTTTTCCGTTTGGGCCCAATACCACGAATACAGTCTAGAGCAGACCTTGTGCTTTCCTTGGTATGCAGTGACCTGTGATAAGTAATGGCGAATCGATGCGCTTCATCTCTTACTTGCTGAAGCAGATGAAGTGCCAGGGAATCCCTTGCTAAGTTAACAGAAGTAAATCTTGAGGGGATGAAAACCTCCTCATTTTCCTTGGCGATGCTTGCCAAGGGGATATTATTGATTTCTAGTTCGCTCATAATTCTTAGTGCCGCATTTAGTTGTCCTTTGCCCCCATCAATAAGAATCAGGTCAGGAAGTATGGTCCATCCATTCTTGCTCTCCATGCCTTTTTGCAGGCGCCGCCTCAAGATTTCTTTGAGCATTGCATAATCGTTAGGATGTCTTACTGTCTTAATGCGGAAGCGGCGGTAGTATTTTGGCATAGGTGCCCCTTTTTCCATAACCACCATACTGCCTACGGCCGAAGTCCCTTGGATATCAGATATATCGTAACCCTCTATTCGCACTGGTGCCGCGGGTAACTGCAATTTGCCTTTGAGTTCTTGCAGGGCAGCATCGATTGCACAGGGAGTTCTATGTTTGGCTCTGGCTAATAGTAGCCCCAGTCTGGCATTTTCAGCGGCCATGTTGATTAAGTTTCGTTTATCACCCCGCCGGCATACCTTCAGATTCACCTTTCTCCCTTTTTGCCGCGTGAGCCAATTGGAAAGCATAGACATCTCATTTATCGGATACTGGAGAAGTATGAGTGGGGGTATGTGTGAAGCCACTACGTAGTATTGCTTGATGAATTCTGTCAACATTTGTTGAGGAGACTCATCACAGATGTTATCCAAGATGAAGTGTTCTCTGCCAACAAGCTTATTATTCCGCACTAGGAATATTTGTACACAGGCTTGCTCTTCATCTTGTGCCATGGCAATAATGTCTTGCTCTGATCTCAGTGCAGTAGAATTTTTTTGGCCCTCCATTACCTGTTTTATTGACTGGAGTTGGTCTCTGAGCAAGGCTGCTTGCTCAAAGTGAAGCTCTTGGGTAGCCAACCTCATCTTGGTTATTAAGTCGTGAACGATTAGTTCTTGCTTACCATTTAGGAAAAGTATCACATGGTTTATCATGTCTCGGTACTTTTCTTTACTCACAGCCCCAATACATGGTCCACAACAGCGTTTAATGTAATAATCCAGGCATGGTTTGGTATCTTTACCTGTGATGTTTTTAGTACAGGTGCGGAAATGGAAAATTTTTCTCGTTAATCGCATAATCCTGCGGATTGAGCTTGCGCTGGCGAAAGGGCCAAAGTATTCGGCACCATCATTATCTTGATGGCGGGTAATGTATATACCTGGCCAGTCCTCGTTAATGGTTATTTTGAGATAGGGAAAAGTTTTGTTATCTCTGAGCTGGATGTTATATCTAGGATGATATTTTTTTATCATGTCACACTCAGTAATGAGTGCTTCTTGCTCCGAGTTCATGACTATGAAATCTAGGTCTGCTATTCTGGATACTAACTGCTTTGTTTTTGAGGATAGATTAGCCTGGTTAGTAAAGTAACTTTTTATTCTAGCAGACAGGTTAATAGCTTTACCGATATATATAATTTCGTCTTGATCGTTTTTGAAGAAGTAAACTCCTGAACCTGAAGGCAAAATTTTTATTTGTTCTGCCAGAGATGTTTTCATAGTGAGCTTATTGTATCAACCACCCTGTGTGCGGGCAAAAAGGAGTTGTATTATGTTAGAATGGATTAAGTATGAAGTGGGATGTAGATGTTTTTCTTGAGTACTTGGCAAGAGCAAAAAGGTGCTCTCCTAATACACTGTCGGCATATCGTAATGATTTACAGCAGCTATTGGATTACGTTGGAGTGGAGAAATTGAAAGGGATGGCCCGGTCTAATGAGGTGCTTTTGCAGGGGTACCTGCTTCACTTGAGAGAGAAGAGATATTCTGCAGCTACTACGGCCCGTAAGATAGCTTCAGCACGGTCTTTTTTCAAATTCATGGTGAACTCAGGCAAGTTAGCTGAAAATCCGGCGCAAAACTTGGTTTCCCCCCAAGTCAGTAAGCATTCCGCTACTTTTTTATCCCCATTAGAATATCGCCGTCTGGTAGCAGAGCCAGCAAAGTTATCTTCTCCAGAAGCCAAAAGGGATATAGTTATGTTAGAACTCCTTTATGCTACCGGATTGCGTGTTAGTGAGCTGGTGGCGTTGAATGTTGATAATATCGATTTAAATAATTGCTATGTTAGGATTGCAAATAAACACAGTCCTTTTGATCATACTATCAGTCAGTTGTTGGGAGATTTTCTCAGGCAGGATAGGCTTGACCTTCTATATAATGAGAGTGAGAAAGCACTTTTCCTCAACCGTCGTGGTGGGCGCCTCACACGACAGGGATTTTGGCAAATCGTAAAGAATTACGCAGCTAGAGCTGGTTTGGATTCCAAAGTTACGCCACATACTCTACGCCATAGTTTTGCTTTACAAAAGTTGCGCAACGGCGCAGATCTTCAGCAGGTCCAGCATCTCTTGGGGCATGCACATATCTCAAGCACCAGGATTTATAAACAGATTCAATCATTTTCGAGGTAGAATATGGCTAAGAAATCACGCCGTATCAAGGCGAACAAACGGACTAAAGCAACAACAGTTAATGTTAGAAGGGTGGAGCCTCTCGATCCCGTTATTACTGCTCCATCGCTGCAGGCTAAGCCAGTAGCTAAGGTGCAACCCCAAGCTCAATCCTCTGCAGGTCAATACCAGTATGTAATAACAGACGTAAGGCATATTGGAATTCTTGCTGCGTCTATTGTTGTTATCCTTGTGGTATTGTCTTTTGTCCTCGGTTAATGTTCTTATTACTAGGCGCGTTATGGATTTGGAGTCAGCCAAAGCCAGTCTGATCCAGTATCTCGGCCAGGAGATTAAGGACAAGCGAGTGATTCAAGCTATGCGGCGTGTCCCTCGTGAAGCTTTTGTTCCTACTGAAAGTAAAAATGCTGCCTATGAGGACAGACCACTTGGCATTGGGTTTGGACAAACTATCTCCCAACCTTTTATTGTGGCCTTAATGGTTGCGAAACTTGCACTTACTGGAGTGGAGAAGGTGCTAGAGATAGGAACAGGAAGTGGTTATGAGGCAGCGATTCTAGCTGAACTTGCTAAAGAGGTAGTTACTGTGGAATGTATTCCAGAGCTTGCCCAATCAGCCAAGCAAGTCTTAGAGCAAGCAGGTTACTCTAACATTAAGGTTTATGTTGCCGCGCACACCTTGGGGTGGATGGAGGAAGCGCCATATGATGCCATTATAGTGTCTGCCGGTGCTCCTGATGTACCCCAAGTTCTTATAGGACAATTGAAATGGGGAGGGAGGTTGGTGATTCCCGTGGGATCTCGGTGGCAACAAGAATTAGTAAAGATTACCAGACA